>JANLFO010000004.1 GCA_024653205.1 Clostridia bacterium
GACCGGTACGAGGGGGAAACCAGCACTGCCCCGGGACGAACTGGGGATAACTCAGTAGCATTTGGGGTTGTTTTTTGGGCTTCGTTCGGCTAGAATTAACATAACGTTTAGGTCAGAGTCGGCCGGGGAGCCACAGGAAAGCAGCAGCAAGATTCGGGGCGCCATCGGGTGCGGCGGGTGCGGCCGGACCGCAGGCCGGGCCGCGCCCGACGGAGCCGCCCGCGGGAGGGGCGGCGGACTAGCATGGAATTCGTTCTGCAGGGGCTGATCCGGGGCTTTCACCTGTTGTTCTCCCTGGATCCGGAGGTGGTGGACATCACCCTCCGGACGTTACAGGTTACCGGTAGCGCCACTCTGGTGAGCGTGCTCCTCGGTGTACCGCTGGGCGTTTTTCTTGCCCTAAAGCGCTTTTGGGGCCGTGGAGCCCTGCTCAGCCTGGTCTACAGCGGCATGGGGCTGCCGCCCACGGTGGTAGGCTTATGGGTCAGTCTCTTTCTCTGGCGTTCGGGCCCGCTGGGCGATCTCAAATTAATCTATACGCCTGCTGCCATGGTGATCGCGCAGGCGGTTATCGCCACTCCGCTGGTGGCGAGCCTCACCGCCGCCGCCCTGCAGCAGCTGCCGCCCAAACTGCGGTTGCAGATACTGGCCCTGGGCGCCTCGCGCTGGCAGTTGATCTTCCAGCTGCTGCGGGAGGCGCGTCTGGGCATTCTGGCCGCGGTGATCGCCGGATTCGGGGGCGTGGTTTCCGAGGTGGGGGCGGCGGCCATGGTGGGCGGGAACATCGTGGGCGAGACCCGGGTGCTCACCACGGCCATCATGCTGGAGGTCTCCCGCGGCAACTTCGACCTGGCCATCGCCCTGAGCTTCATCCTGCTCGCCCTGGTATACGCGGTGGTGGCGCTTCTGGCCCGGGCCCAGCAGCCGTATCGGAGTCCCGGGAGCTGAAGTCCGGAATCGGCGGGGCAAATCCCATCCCCCCCGGGTCCGGGACGTAGCGGCGGTGTGGCGGCCAGAATATCTCCTCGTTGTCGGGCGGGCGAAAGCGCGAAGAAGGGAATACGCCGGCTGAGGCGTAATATGTTATGTCCGGGAGACGAATTCGAGGAGCGGGATGGCCCGGACGGGTTCCGCGCGCAGGGCCAGGCCTCGGGTGGACGCCTGGCCGGGGGCGGAGGGAGGCGGCGAGCATGCCGGGGATGAATAAGTGGCGCCGGTTGATCTTGGGCTTAGTGGCAGTAGCAATGCTCTTTCTTGCCGCCGGCTGCGCCCGGCCGGTTCCGCCCTCTCAGAACGAGTCGGCCGGCCGGGTTAAACTCAGCGGCGGAGGAGCCAGTTTCCCTTACCCTCTCTACTCCAAGTGGATCGAGGAATACAAGCAAGTAGGCGCCGGGGTGGTGGTGGACTACCAGTCCATCGGTAGCGGCGGGGGAATTCGCGGCATAACCGAGGGCACCCTGGATTTTGCCGGCAGCGATGCCCCCATGACCCCCGAGGAGCGGGCCAGGGCACCGCGGGAGATAGTGCACCTGCCCGTGGTACTGGGGGCGGTGGCGGTAACCTACAACCTGCCCGGCAACCCGGTGCTCAATCTCGACGGGGAAACCCTGGCCGACATTTATCTGGGCAGGATCATCAAGTGGAACCACCCGCGCCTGCAGGCTCTCAACCCCGGGGTGGCCCTCCCCGATCAGGATATCGCCATGATCCACCGCTCGGACGGCAGCGGCACCACTTTCGTCTTTACCGATTACCTCAGCGGCACCAGCTCGGCCTGGAGGAACGGGCCGGGCACGGGCAAGTCCGTTTCCTGGCCGCTGGGTATAGGGGGCAAGGGTAACGAGGGGGTTACCGGTCAGCTCAAACTTATAGAAGGATCCATCGGTTACGTGGAGCTGGCCTATGCGGTCAAGAACAACCTGCCCTGCGCGCGGCTGAAGAACCGGGCGGGCCGCTTTGTGGGCCCCGCTACCGCCTCCATAGCCGCGGCCGCCGCCGACGCCGCCCGAGACCTGCCCCCGGACCTGTGCCTTTCCCTGGTGAACGCCCCGGGTGCGGAAGCCTATCCCCTGTCCACCTTTTCTTATCTCCTGGTCTACCGGGAACAGGCGGATCCGGTGAAGGGAAAGGCTCTGGCCGAATTCCTGTGGTGGGCGGTGCACGAGGGGCAGCGCTACGCCGAGGAACTGCTCTATACGCCCCTGCCGGAAGCGGTGGTGGCCCGCCTGGAGAAGGAGCTGAAGACCCTGACCTGCCAGGGCAAGCCGTTGCTGGAATAGAGGACCGGAGGAGAGAAACTCGATGGCGGAAGTCTTCCGGTTGGAAGAAATAGAGGTCTGGAAAGCCGGCCGTTGCGTGCTTCAGGTGCCGGAGCTCAGCCTGGCCGAAGGAGAGGTGCTGGGATTGATCGGTCCCAACGGCGCCGGCAAGACCACCCTGCTGCTGGTCCTGGCCGGTTTGGAGGTGCCCCACCGGGGCCGGCTCGTCTTTCGCGGCCGGGAGATCCGCGGCGAACGGGAGCGCCAGGCCCTGCGGCGACGCCTGGCGGTGGTATTTCAAGAACCCCTGCTGCTCAACACCACGGTTTACAACAACGTGGCCGCGGGGCTGCGCTTCCGGGGGATGACAGGGACAGAGATCCGGTCCCGGGTGCACCGGTGGCTGGCGCGCCTGGGCATTGCCGACCTGGCGCGGCGTCCGGCGCGCGCCCTTTCCGGCGGCGAGGCCCAGCGGGTAAGCCTGGCCCGGGCCCTGGTTCTGGAGCCGGAGATCCTGCTGCTGGACGAGCCCTTTGCCTCTCTGGACGCCCCCACGCGCGGCGGCCTGCTGGAGGAACTCAGTGCCATCCTCACCTCTACCGGTCTTACCGCCGTTTTCGTTACCCACGATTTTCGCGAACTGCCGGCGCTGGCCCACCGGGCGGCAGCCCTGCTGGAAGGCCGCATCCTGCAGACGGGAACGCCGGAAGAGGTGCTGTACCGGCCGGCCAGCCTGGAGCTGGCTGCCTTCGTGGGCGTTTCCAACCGCCTGCCGGCCGAGATGCTGGAGCGGCAGGACGGGTTTTACCGGTTGCGGGCGCCGGGAGGGCTTGAAGTTTGGGCCGGGGCCGCGGCCTCTTCCCTCCCCGGGAAGGCGGTTACCGCCCTGTGGCGTCCGGAAGAAGGCAGCCTGCTGAGGGGCGCGGCCGACTCGATGCCCAATGCCTGGCCGGCGGTGGTGAAGAGAATCCTGCCTCTGGGGGCAGAAGACCGGGTCATACTGAGTTGCGGGGGGCACGACTTGACCGTGCTCTGTCCCCACCATGTGGTCCGGCAGATGGCCTTGGAGCCGGGGTCAGAGGTGTGCCTGCGGGTGCCGCCGGAAAGGGTGCACCTGCTGCCGGCCTAATCGCCGGTGGGCTTGCGTTCGCCGGTTACCTGATAGATCACCCGCTCGGCAATATTGGTCGCGTGGTCGGCAATGCGCTCCAAATACCGGCTGATGAATAAGAGGTAGGTGGACTGCCGGATGGTGTGGGGGTCTTCCATCATGTAGGTCAGCAGTTCCCGGAATATCTGGGAGTGCAGGTGGTCCACCAGGTCGTCGTCCCGGGTGAGGGCGTGGGCAAGGTCCACGTTTTCCTCCACGTAGGCATCCAGACAGTCCTTGACCATCTTCTGGGTGATCTCCGCCATGCGGGGAATGTCGATAAGGGGCTTGATGAAGGGCTCGTTGCCGATGCGGAGGGTAGTGCGGGCGATATCGCAGGCGTGATCGGCCATGCGCTCCAGATCTCCCACGATCTTGAAGGCGGTGCTGATCTTGCGCAGATCCTTGGCCATGGGCTGCTGCGTGGCGATCAGCCGCACGCATTTCTCCTCGATCTGAATCTCCAGCTCATCCACCGCCTCGTCGGCGTCCAGCACCTGCTGGGCCAGTTCCTGATCCTGGCGCACCAAGGACTGGATGCTCAGGGCGATGGCCTCCTCCACCAGGCTGCCCATGCGCAGGATGTCCTGCTGTAGCTCGCGCAGGGCATTGTCGAACCCGAGTCTGGCCGGCAATTCTCTTCCCTCCTTTCCGAAGAAATTATATCATATGTGGGGTCGGCTCCTGTAAGTTTTAACTGAATTTTAATCTGATCCACCTCAGGAGGTGAGGGCCTTGCCGGAAAGCGTGACCGCGTGGGCGCGTGCCAAGCTCAATCTCACCCTGGACGTGCTCGGCCGGCGGGCCGACGGTTATCACGAACTGCTCAGCGTGATGCAATCCCTGGAGCTGGCCGACCGGCTGGTAGTGAGCCTGACTTCGGACGGGATCGAGGTGGCGGGCGGGCCGGATCTGCCGCCTCCGCGCGAGAACCTGGCCTACCGGGCGGTGGAGGTGCTGCGGGAGAAGACCGGTTTTCGGGCCGGGGTACGGGTGGAGATCGAAAAGCGCATTCCGGTGGCCGCCGGGCTGGGCGGCGGGAGCGCGGATGCGGCTGCCGCCCTGGCGGCAGTGAACCACCTCCTGGGACTGGGGCTTACCAGCCACCGGCTCGCGGTTCTGGCCGCGGAGGTGGGCTCGGACGTGCCCTTTTGCCTGGTCGGGGGCACGGCCCTGGTCACGGGCCGGGGTGAGCGGCTGAGTCTTCTCCCTTCCGCGCCCTCCATGTGGCTGGTCCTGGCCCGACCTTCCCTGGCCGTGGCTACCGTCGCGGTATACGAGGCCTGGGACCGGCACGGCCGGCCCGGGCCACCCGCCAGCCCGCGCCTGGTTGCCGCCCTCAATCGCCAGGACTTCGCCGGGATGGTGGCGGTTCTGGGCAATCAACTGGAACCGGTGGTGCTTCAGCTCTATCCCCAGGTAGCCGCCCTGAAGGAGACACTTGCGGGTTGGGGGGCGCTCAAGGTATGGCTTTGCGGCAGCGGTCCCACCCTGGCGGCTCTGGCCGCCGGCTACGAGGCGGCCAGCGAAATCGCCCGGCGGTCAGAGGCGGCGGGTTACCAAACCTGGTTGACGCGCACTCTGGTTTAAGAGATACTAGCAGAGGGAGTGAGCGCCGATGGGTAGACTGGAGCCTATCGAGGTGGAAAGTGTTCGACCTCTGCGGGAGCTGGTGTTCGAGGCTTTGCGGGAGGCGATACTCAACGGCACCCTGGCCCCGGGGGAGCGGCTCATGGAGGTGCAACTCGCCGAGGAACTGGGCGTTTCCCGCACCCCCATAAGGGAGGCCATCCGCCGGCTGGAGCTGGAAGGGTACGTGGTGACCGTCCCCCGCAAGGGTGCCTACGTGGCCGGCATGTCCGCCAAGGACGCGGCCGACGTCTTCGAGATCCGCGCCGCCCTGGAGGGCCTGGCGGCCGAACTGGCGGCGCAGCGGATCACCGAGGAAGAACTGGAAGAATTGGAGCGGCGCCTGCACCGGGTGGCGCTCTGCGTGGAGCAGGGAGACCTGGCCGCCCTGGTGGAGGCGGATACCGCATTTCACGAGGTCCTCTACCGCGCCAGCCGCAACCAGCGGCTGAGGCAGATAATCGGCCACCTGCGGGAACAGATCCAGCGTTTTCGGACCACCTCCCTGGCTACCCCGGGGCGCATGCACGAGGCCCTGGAAGAGCACAAGAAAATCGTGGAGGCTCTGGCCAAGCGGAACGGCGTCCTGGCGCGGCGGCTGGCAGAGCGCCACATCGAGAACGCGGAAAACCGTCTGTTCCAGTACCCGGCCGAGGTAGGGGGCCGCTAGGAGGAAGGACCCGTGGGTTTTCCGGTGGAAGCCCTGGTCATGGCGGGAGGGGACCGATCCGGCGGTGAGTATCGGCCGACGAAACCGTTGGCCGGCAGGCCTATGGTCGCCTACGTGGTGCAGGCTCTGCAGGGGTGTCGGGCGGTCAAGCGGCTGGCGGTGGCCGGGTCCAAGGAGGAACTGGACGGCATCCTGCCGCCGGAGGTGCTCCTGGTATCCTCGGGGGAGAACCTGATTGCCACCCTGGAGAACGCCCTGGCCGAATACTCCCCCCGAGAGTGGCTGCTGGTGGCCACGGCCGACGCACCTCTCATTACCACGCAAGCAGTCGAGGATTTCCTGGGCCGCTGCGAACCCCTGTTGAGTCGGTATAACTTCTTCTACAGCGTGGTGCGGGAGGAGACGTACCAGACCTTCTGCCCGGGCAGCCGGCGTACCTATGCCCGCCTGCGCGAAGCCAGCCTCACCGGAGGCAATCTTTTCTTGGTGCGGCCGGAGATCGCCATTCCGGCCTGCCGCCGCGGCCAGGAGATCATGCGGTTGCGCAAGAGCCCGCTGCGTATGGCCCGGCTGATCGGGCCTTGGTTTCTGCTGCGGTTTCTCTTGCGGCGGCTGCCGCTGGCCGAGGCGGAGGAGCGCTTCTCCGCCCTGCTGGGCCTGAAAGGCATCACGGTCAGCGTTCCCTATCCCGAGGTGGCCTTTGACCTGGATCATCCCGAGGATTTCGCCCTGGCGGAGAAGCTTTTGGCCGAACGGAACCGAGCGACGTCCTCTCAAAGGTAAGGAGGGGTGGCCGTTGGCAGAGACGGTGGCGGTAGTGCTGGCCGCCGGCCAGGGCAAGCGTATGCGCTCTCGCCTGCCGAAGGTCTTACATCCCCTGGCGGGGCGGCCGTTGATAGGGTATGTGCTGGAGGCACTGAGAGAGATAGGTATAGAAGAGCAGATAATAGTGGTGGGGCACCGGGCGGAAGCGGTCCGCGAGGCCCTGGGCGACGGTTTCCGGTATGCGTACCAGGACCCGCCTCTGGGCACGGGGCATGCCGTGCTCCAGGCCGAAGCCCTGTTGCCGCCGGAGGCGGCTACCCTGCTGGTGGTTTGCGGCGACACCCCCTTGCTTACGGCGGACACCCTGCGCCGGCTGCTATCCGAGCACCGGGCCCGCCGCGCCCGGGCCACGGTGCTCACCGCCGTGGTGGCGGACCCTTCCGGCTACGGCCGGGTGGTGCGGGGCCAGCAGGGAGAAGTACTGGCAGTGGTAGAGGAGAGGGACGCCGGAACGGAGACAAGGGCCATCCGGGAAGTCAACACCGGCACCTACTGCTTCGACCGGCAGGCCCTCTTTTCCGCCCTCCGGGAGGTGGGGGCGGCCAATGCCCAGGGGGAGTACTACCTTCCGGACGTGCTGGGGCTATTGGCCCGGCGGGGAGCCGTGGTCGCGGCCGTTCAAGCCCCGCCGGAGGAAGCCTTGGGGATCAACAGCCGGGTGGAGTTGGCGGCGGCCGAGGACCTGCTGCGCCGGCGCCTGAACCGTCGCCTGATGGAGCAGGGGGTGACCCTGGTCGATCCGGAGAGTACCTACGTAGAGGCCACGGTGGAGGTGGGCCCGGATACCATAATCTATCCGGGCACCATGCTGCAGGGCCGTACGCGCATCGGCGAGGCCTGCCGCGTCGGCCCGTACGTAACGGTGCGAGACTCGCGGATAGGCCGGGAGGCGGAGGTGCGCTACGCCGTAGTGGAGGAAAGCGAAATCGGGGACGGTTGCCGCATCGGTCCCTTTGCCTACCTCCGGCCCGGTACGCGCCTTGCGGCGCGGGTAAAGGTAGGGGGTTTCGTGGAGATAAAGAAGTCCGAGATCGGTGAGGGCAGCAAGGTGCCCCACCTTTCCTACGTCGGAGATGCCGTGGTGGGTAAGGAGGTGAACATCGGCGCCGGTACCATTACCTGCAACTACGACGGTGAGCGCAAGTGGCCCACCTACATAGAGGACGGCGCCTTCATCGGCAGCAACACCAACCTGGTGGCGCCGGTGCGGGTGGGCCGGGGAGCCTACGTGGGCGCCGGTTCCACCATCACCCGGGACGTCCCCCCGGGCGCCCTGGGGGTGGCCCGCAGTCGGCAGACGGTCATCGAGGGTTGGCCGGTGCGGAGGGGAAGGATAAGACGCCGGGAGCGCGAAAAGGAAGCTTAGCTCCGGGGCCTGCCCCAGGCGGGCCGCCGGCTCCAGGAGGGTAGAAACATGTACGATCGCCTTAAGGTCTTTGCCGGTAACGCCAACCGGCCCCTGGCCGAGGAGATCGCCGCCTACGTGGGGACCTCCTTGGGCCTGGCCGAAATAAGGCGGTTCAGCGACGGCGAGATCAGCGTGGCCATTGAGGAAAGCGTGCGCGGCGCGGATGTGTTCGTAATCCAGCCCACCTGCTACCCGGTCAACGAGAATCTAATGGAGCTGCTGATAATGATCGACGCCGTCCGCCGGGCTTCGGCCAGGCGGATAACCGCGGTGATTCCCTACTACGGATATGCCCGACAGGAACGCAAGACCAGGGGACGGGAGCCCATCTCGGCCAAGCTGGTGGCCAACCTTCTGGTTCAGGCCGGTGCCAGGAGGGTGTTGGCGGTGGACCTGCACGCCGGCGCCATCCAGGGCTTCTTCGACATCCCGGTGGATCACCTGCCCGGGGTGCCCATACTGGCCGACTACTACCGGGGCCTGGGGCTGAACAACGTGGTGGTGGTTTCGCCCGACGTGGGCGGGGTGACCCGGGCGCGGGACCTGGCGGCCCGCATCGGGGCGGAGATCGCCATCATCGATAAGCGGCGGCCGGCGCCCAACGTGGCGGAGATCATGAACCTCATCGGTCAGGTGAGCGGCAAGACCGCCATCCTGATCGACGACATAATCGACACCGCCGGCACCATCACCCAGGCCGCCCAGGCCTTGAAGGAGCGGGGCGCCAAGACGGTGTACGCCTGCTGTACCCACCCGGTGCTTTCCGGGCCGGCGGTGGAGCGGCTTAAGGAGTCCTGCCTGGAGGAATTGGTGGTTACCAACACCATTCCCCTGCCGCCGGAGAAGCTCTGGCCCAAGGTGCGGGTACTCTCGGTAGCTCCCCTGCTGGGGGAGGCCATAGTGCGCATCCACCGCGACCTTTCGGTCTCCCAGCTTTTCGACTAGGTCAGTCTTGGGCTTCGGGGGGCGGGCCCGGCCGGTCCTTCCCCGAGCCCAGGAACCTGCGCCAAGCCTCCTGAATATTCTTGCCGGCTCCTCCTTCCCACCGGATTGCTTCTGCCGCTTCTGCCCGCACGATGAGGCTCGCCGGCCCGGCGCTGCGTACCGCGTGGGCGGGCAGAATTCCTTTTCCTCTTGCCAGGGAGCGCCAGGTCCCGGGGTGCACCAGGAAATGATCGATGTTTCCCCGCTGGTCCAAGAAGTACTCCTCGGTATGGCCCCAGAAACGGCCGTCCTCGCTGATTACCTTCGAGCCCAGCAGACTTAGCGGTTGACGCACCAGCGGCGCCAGTTCCGGAGCTTCCGAGAGGCGCCTTACCGCCTCGGCGTGCTCCACGGTCACCGCGTCCTCGCCTATGCTCCGCACTGCGGCAAAGGGAATCACGCGCTGCTCCCGAAAGAACCCGCCCGCATCCAGGGCCAGCGCCACTACGGTCAGGTTCCTGGGATCCACCACCGGCAGGCGGACGCGGCCGACCTGCTGGCCGTCGGCCAGGCTCACCACCGGCAGGCCCAGGAGTCTGCGACTCCGTATGAGCACGGTCTCCCACCTCCACTGGCCATATTATGCCGGCGGCGGGCAAATATGCCGCAGACGGCGAAGCAGGCGGCACGAAGGCTGGGGTATCGCCGCCTTTTCGAGGGCAGAGCTGGTTTCGCCCGAGTACCTAAAGCGCATAAGGAGACTGGCGGCCGCCTACACTAATTTCTAGCCCCACCGGAAGGCGGTACCGAGAGATGGCGCCTAGGCCCCTGAAGAAGCCCCTTCCCCTCAACCCGAAGAAGAGCGAGGAAAACGGGAAGCAGCCTCCGGAGCCGGAGCTGGCTCCTGAGCTTTCGCGGAACCGGGAACTATTGGGGACCTACCTCGGGGGCAGCGACGACGTGGTCTTTCGCCCCCTGGAGGTGGCCCGAACCCCGGTAAAGGCCCTGGCGGTGTACGCCGACGGCCTGGTGCGGCGGGAAACCATAGAGGAGCAGGTGCTGAAGCCGCTCATGCTGGAGCTGGCCATGGCCGAACCGCGCCAGACCCCGGCTTCCGGAGGGGAACTGTTGGAGTTCCTGGAGCGGCGGGTGCTGAGCGTGGGGGAGGTGCGCCGTACCGCCGGGGTCATGGAGATCGTGGTGGCGGTGCTTTCCGGGGATACGGCCTTTCTGGTGGACGGCGCCGCTGCGGCCTTGATAGTCAACACCCGCGGGTGGGCCGGCCGGGCGATAGAAGAGCCGGTGACCGAGTCCCTGGTACGTGGCCCCCGGGAGGGCTTCACCGAGACCCTGCGCACCAATACCGCCTTGCTGCGGCGCCACCTGCGCGATCCCCACCTCAGGATCCGGCAGTTCCGGTTGGGCCGCCGGGGCCAGACCGATTGCGCCCTGGCCTACCTGGAAGGGGTGGTCCGGCCGGAAGTAGTGGAAGAGGTCGGGAAGCGCCTCCAGACCATAGACATCGACTGCCTGCTGGAAACCGGCGAGGTGGAGCAGTTTATCGAGGACAGCCCCTTTTCGGTTTTTCCCCAGGTTCAGTACAGCGAACGACCGGATAAGGTGGTGGCGGGGCTCCTGGAGGGCCGGGTGGCGGTGCTGGTGGACGGGACCCCGTTTGTCATCATGGTGCCCGCGGTCTTCGGCCACTTCTTTACCAGTCCCGAAGACTACTACGAGCGCTGGGTGATCGGGTCGCTCCTGCGTTTGCTGCGCTACCTGGCCTCCTTCGTGGCCACCTTCCTGCCGGCCACCTACGTGGCCCTTACCAGCTTTCACCCCGGTCTCTGGCCCACTCCCCTGGCTTTGGCCATTGCCGCGGGCCGCGAGGGCATACCTTTTCCTTCGGTGGTGGAGGCCCTGCTCATGGAGCTGGCCTTCGAGCTGCTGCGCGAGGCCGGGGCCCGCCTGCCCCGGCCCATCGGCGCCACCATCGGCATCGTGGGCGGCATCATCATCGGCGACGCGGCGGTGCGGTCCAAGCTGGTAAGTCCTATAATGGTGGTGGTGGTGGCCCTCACCGCCATCGCCTCCTTCACCATCCCCTCCTACAACATGGCCATCGCCTTCCGGATCCTGCGCTTTCCCATTACCCTGGCCGCGGGCGTGCTGGGGCTTTACGGGGTGGTGCTCAGTTTCATCCTGCTAAACGTGCACCTGGTCTGCCTCAAGAGCTTCGGGGTGGTCTATCTGTCCCCCCTGGTGCCCTACCGGCGCCAGGACTGGAAAGACGCCGTTTTCCGGGCGCCGCTGCGGGTGATGGTGAGCCGGCCGGTGATGTTGCGGCCCGTCGACCGGCGGCGGCAGGTCAACCGCAAGCGGGGGGGCTGGTAGGTGCAGGACCGGGGTTTTGCCGATCGCATTACCGACCTGCAATTGAGCTTCCTGACCCTCTTCGTGATCATGGGGGGCAACTATCTTATCATGCCCCGCGGGGTAGTGGTGCTGGCCGGCCGCGACGGGTGGCTGGCCCTGCTGTTGGCCGGGGCAGTGATCACTCTGGCCGCCGGCTCCGTAGTCCGGCTGCAGCTGCGTTTTCCCGGCCAAACGGCGGTGAGCTACAACCGGGTATTGCTGGGTCCGGTGCTGGGCCGGATCTTAAGCCTCTGGCTCCTGGCCCACTTCACCCTCGCCGGCAGCTATCAGGTGCGCCTGCTTCTGGACAGTCTGAAACTCTACCTGCTCCCCCATACTCCGCTGGAGGTCACCCTGGCCGCCTTGCTCTTCACCTCCGCCTACGCGGTGCGGCACGGCCTGAACATCCTGGCCCGACTCAGCGAGGTGTTCTTCCCCCTGGTGGTGGGGTTCCTGCTGGTGATCTTCCTGCTCCTGCAGGTTACCGCCGACTACCGCAACCTGCTGCCGGTGGCCGCGCAGGGGATCAAACCGCTGGCCCTGGCGGCGTTGAGCGGGGCCACGCTCTATCAGGGCTTCGGGCACCTGGTCTTTACCACGGCCTTCCTGCACCGGCCGCAGCAGGCGGTAGGGGCGGTCTGGCGGGGACTGGCACTGGTCACCGGCCTATACGCTTTTACCTACGCCGTGGCCGTTGCCGTGCTGGGGCCGGATCTGCTGGCGCACCTGCTTTACCCGCCGCTAGACCTGACCCGGGCGCTGGACTTTCCTGCGCTGCTGTTCGAGCGGGTAGAGGTGCTGATGCTGGTGGTGTGGATGCTGGCCGCCTGCCTGGCCTTCAGCCTGGCCTTCTACCTGGTGTCCCTGGGCGCCACCCAGTTGCTGCACCTGGAAAAGCACGACCCCGTGGTATTTCTGCTTATACCGGTCTTCTACTTCCTGGCCCGGCTCCCCGAGGACCTGGCCGCCCAGGAAGCGCTCAACCGCTTGGTACGGGTAAGCTTCGTGCTGCTGACTGTCACCTACGCGGTAATCTTGCCGGTGACGGCCCGGCTGCGCGGCCGGGGTGGCAGCGGTGGTTAGGCGGCCGGGGCGGTGGGTGGCAGGGCTGGTGCTCGCCGGCATTTTCCTGGGAGGCTGCTGGGATCGGCTGGAGGTGGAGCACCGGGCCTTTGTGATGGCCATCGCCGTAGATCGGGCAGAGGAGAAGCCCGGCGGGGCGGCAACCGATCCGCCCAGGCTGCGCCTGGCCTTCCAGATTGCGAATCCCAGCAAGCTCGCGGGCGGGGGGCAGGAGGCCTCGGGGAAGGGCGGCGGCACGGAGCCGGCCTTCTGGAATCTGGCCACCGTGGCCTCGGGGGTATTCCTCGGGGCGAGGGAAGTGTGTACCCGATTGGACCGCGTGCCGTACTTCGAGCACCTGCAGCTGGTTCTGGTCGGGGAGGAGCTGGCCCGCGAGGGCCTGGAGCCGGTGCTGGACTTCTTCCGGCGCAACTCCGAAATGCACGGCCGGGTGGAGGTGGCCATCGCTGCGGGAGAGGCCGGAAAGGTGCTGGAGGTGGCACCCCGGCTTCAGCCCTTGCCCGCGCTGTACCTGGCAGACGTGCTCCGCACCGGCCAGCGCCGCACCGGCCACCAGGTGGCCGCTCAGGATCTGATCCACGTGTTCTCCCGGTTGGCCTCCGGAGCGTCCATGGTGCTGCCCCGCATAGAGGCGGCCGAGAAGGAAGTGAAGGTGGCCGGGGGAGCGGTGCTGCGGCAGGGCCGCCTGGTGGGCTGGCTCGGAGAAACCGAGGCCGAAGGCTTTCGCTGGCTGCAGGGTGAGCCCCGGGGGATCATAGTGGGCGCGCGTCTGCCCGGTACGGGAGCGGTGGATGCCTTTGAGGTCTGGCACGCACGTACCCGGATCGTTCCCCAGGTAACCGGAGGCCGCGTCTCCGTAAGGGTGGTGATTCAGGCCGAGGGCGGAATCTCCGAGCACGCCGGGACCGGTTCGGTGGCGCAAGCGGCACACCTGGCAGTGGCGGAAGAAGAGGTGGGACGGACCATAGCCCGGCGGGTTCAGGCAGCACTTAGAGAGCTAAAGCGTCTGAGGGCCGATGCCGCCGGCTTCGGGCAGGAGATAGAGAGGCACCACCCCCTTATGTGGGAGCGGCTCAAGCAACGGTGGGAAGAGGAGATTTTTCCCACCGTTCCCGTGCAGGTGGAGGCGCAGGTCCGCATACGCCAGGTCGGTCTTTACCGCTAGGACGGTAAGTACGGTGTTCCGCGGTTGCCGGCTGGCGGGCTCACCGGCGCGAGAACAGCGGGGGTTTCCCCCGGGAGGGGTGCAATGCTCTGGGGAGTCTTGGCGTGGCTGGAAGACAATTTTGACTGGGCCGTTACTCTGGTGGCTGCGGCTGCCGGAGCCTGGAATTTCTGGTTCGTGGGTCCGGCCCTGGCCGAGCGCGGCTTCCCGGCCGAGGCCCGCCTGGCGGCCTGGGGAGGGCTGCTCACGCTGGCCGGTTCGGTGCTGTTCTTCCTGCTGCTCCAGCTTCTGGGTTACTTCCGGCCGATGTAGGGGGTTCAGGGCGGCCGCGCCCGGTCGGGACCGGCCCGGACCGCCCGGTACCCCTTGGGCGCACCCGGTTCTGTCCGGGGCCCGGCTTCGAGGGCATAAGCCGGACCCGACCTCAGTTAGACACGGCGCGTTTGGGGTGCTGGGGCCGTTTTATGGCCCCGGCGGGCCTGGTTTCACCGCGTACCTGAAGCGTGCCGGGCACCGAACTCGGTGAGGGCGAGGGCGGAGGCGGGCCGGAGGCCACGGACGGCCGAAGCGGCGGGGCGCCACGGACGGCGCCTCCGCCGGGAGCCCGCCGGAGCGCGACGCTCGAGCCGTAGTTCGGTCGGCTAAGCGACCGGTACGAGGGGGAACCAGGCCCGCCGGGTCAGCCGGTACCAACTGCACGGCGGGGCTTCTTGGAGGCAGGGCCCGGTTGTGGTATGCTTAAAGCTGCCTGAAGCTGGAGGGCCTTTGCCGGGCTGCCCTCGGCTAGAGCCGCTGGCGGCCGGCACGGGCTCTTGAGCATGCGACGGGGGAGGCAAGCGTGCTGCGGCTGGTCGTGGGTCTGGGCAACCCCGGCCGTCGTTACCGGCGCACCCGGCACAACCTGGGCTTTGCCGCGGTGGAGCTTCTGGCCGCGCGCCTGGGGGCCGGGTCCTGGCGCCGTGAGGGCCGGGCCGAGGTCGCGGGTCTGGTTCTGGCCGGACGGGAAATAGTCCTGGCCAAGCCGATCACCTTCATGAACCTGAGCGGCGAGGCCGTGGTCCCGCTGGTGTCCCGGCTGGGAGCGGCGCCGGAGGAGGTAGTGCTGGTCCACGACGACCTGGACTTGCCGGCGGGAAAGATCCGGGTGCGGCCGCAGGGGAGCGCCGGCGGTCACCGGGGGGTGGCATCGGTGCTGGAGTCTTTGGGCACGGACCGCGTCGGCCGGGTAAAGCTCGGAATCGGACGCCCCCCGCCGGGAGTAGATCCGGCAGACTACGTGCTGGAGCCTCTCTCCGGGCAGGAGTGGGAGGTTTTTTCTCTGCCGTTGGAGCAGGCGTCAGACGCCCTGGAGTTCCTGCTGCGGGGCGGCTCCTGGGCAGAGGTCATGAACCGTTTTAACGGGTGAGTGAAGCTTTGCCCCGAGACTTTTTCGGTAGGTCGGTGAGCCAGGGCCGGACGCCCAAGACGAGGGAGGGTGTAACCGGGTACAGGAAATCAGGACTCGGAGACGAAACCGGTAATCGGGGCCGGGAAGCCGGGTTGGATCGCAGGAAGGGCCGGGGTTGAGGGTTGCGGTGAAAACAGCTAACCGCTACGACAGGTGGGAGTGGGCGGGCGCCTTTGGCGACCTGGGTACGCTTATTCCCTTTGTGCTGGCCTATGCTAACATTGTCAAGCTGGACCCCGTGGGCATAATTTTTGTGTTCGGCGCGGCCAAGATAGCCGTGGGCCTTTACTACCGCACCCCGGTGCCCGTCCAGCCCCAGAAGCTGGTCGGCGCCGCCGCCACGGCCCAGGCAGGCGCTTTCTCGCCCGAGGCAGTGTGGGCCGCGGGGCTTTTCTCCGGGGCGGTGTGGTTGCTCCTGGGGGCAAGCGGCGCCATCGGTCTGGTGGCGCGACTGGCCCGCAAACCGGTCACTCAGGGTATCATGCTGGGATTGGGCTTCAGCTTCATGCTCGAAGGCCTGCGTTGCATGCAGGCCGACTGGCTCCTGGCAGGTGCCGGTTTTCTTCTGGCTCTGTTCCTGCTCGGCAACGGAAAGATTCCGGCCATGCTGGCACTGCTGGTTCTGGGGGTGACGTGGGGCGTCGCGGCTTCACCACCTGACTGGCAGGAGGTGGGGGCTAACGTGGGCCTGCACTTCCCCCGCCTGCTGCTTCTTCACATTGACGACCCCGCCGCAGCCCAGGGCATATTGCTCCTGGCGCTTCCCCAGTTGCCGTTGACCCTGGGCAACGCCGTCATCGGGATTGTAGCCGAGAACAATATGCTCTTTCCCCACCGGCGACTTGCCGAAAGGGAGGTGGCCATCTCTACCGGTATCATCAACCTGGTGGCGCCTTTCTGGGGAGGCGTTCCCATGTGCCACGGCGCCGGAGGCATGGCGGGTCACGTGCGCTTCGGCGCGCGAACCGGTGGAGCGCTGGTAATTCTCGGTTCCCTGCTGGTGGTGCTGGCCCTTTTCTTCGGAGGGGCCATAACCGTTCTGTTCGCCCTCTTCCCCCGAGCGATACTCGGCACGGTGCTGTTTTTTGCCGGGCTGGAACTCGCCCTTACCGCCTGGCGCCCGGGTGAAGGGCGCAGCGAGACGGGTATTGCCCTGATTACTGCGGCCTTAACCGTTTGGAATGCCGGGGTTGCTTTTGCCCTGGGCATCTTCCTGGCCTGGGCTACCGAAAAGGGTTGGATTCGGCTCTAGACAAAGAAGGACGGTCGGAATTAGGATGACGCCAGACCCTCGGGTACCGGTCTGGTGGATCCCCACTTTGCCTTGCCGGCAGTCCTGGTTCCCCCTCGTACCGGTCGACCCGACACGCTTTAGGTACTCGGCGAAACCAGGACTGCCGCCAGGGTAAAGGATACGTCAGGCGGGCCGTTCCTTGACCCGTGCGTCCGGGTACACTATAATGGGGACACGACGGACGGCTTCCCCGGCGGACACGGGGTGGCGTGTGCCCATTTCTTGCCGAGGTGGTGTTTCCTTGCCGTTGGCGGGGTTTCTAGAAATTATAAGTAAAAGTGAAGAATTCCGCCAGGTCCTGGCCGGGTTTTTCGGGCGGAAGCGGCGCCAGTTGGTCTACGGGCTCGGTGCCGGCGGCCTCAGCCTGTGGCTGGCCGCCCTGTACCGGAAGACCGGTTTTCCCTTCCTGGTGGTGGTTCCCAACATCGGCGAGGCCCAGCGCCTGGCACAAGACCTCCAGGCGCTGATCGGATCCGACGCCCAGCTTTTCCCCGCCCGGGAAACAATTCCCGGCGAGATAATCGCCCAGAGCCCGGAGCTGGAGTGCTCCCGCCTGGCGGTTCTGGAGCGGGTCCTCTCCGGCCGCACGCTGGTGGTAGCGCCGGTCGAGGCGGTCGGCCAGCGCCTGGTTCCACCCGAGATACTCCGCCCGGCCCGGGTGGTGCTGCGCCGGGAACAGGAGACGGATTGGGAAGAGCTGCTTGCCCGGCTGGAATACCTGGGTTACGAGCGGGTAGATCTGGTGGAGGTTCCCGGCCACTACAGCGTCCGGGGCGGCCTGATAGACGTCTTTCCCCGCTCGGCCGAATATCCGGTGCGGGTAGAGTTTTTCGGAGACCAGGTGGTGTCCTTACGGCCCTTCAATCCCGAAACCCAGCGTTCCACCGGCGAGTTGGAGGAGGTGGAGTTCGGCCCCGCCCGGGAAATGCTGCTTCCCGGGCCGGTGTGGGAAAGGGGACTGGCCGCCTGGGAGGCCGATTTCCAGGCCGCCCTCGAGCGCCTTGCCTCCCGGGACCGGACGGCGGCCCAAAACCTTACCCGTTACATGGCCGAGCGGCTGGAACGGGCCCGGCAGGGGTTGAAGAACCTGCGTCTGGATGACCTGTGGATGTATTTCTATCCCCACCCGTGCTTCCTCTGGCATTATTTTTCTTCTCCACCCCTGGTGGTACTGGTGGAGCCGGCCCGGCTTCTGGAAAGCCTCGACTTTATCCGGCGCGAGCGTCTGGGGCTCTTCCGGGAGTTCCTGGCCCAGGGTCGCGCCTTACCCGGGCAGGCCGAGCCCGAACCCGCTTTTGAGCAGCTGGCCGGGGACTGGCAGCGGGGGCCGGTGCTGGGGTTCTCCTCCCTGCCGCGCACGGTTTCGGGGCTGAGCTGGCAAATGGCCACCGGGGTAAGAAGCAAGCAGCCCCCCCGAGAATTGGCCGCCAAGCCCGGCCTGCTGACCGATATGTTGCGCCGATGGCAGGCCGAGGGCTACGCCCTGCTGATCATGCTTGGCGGGCCGCAGCGGGCGCGTCACCTGGCGGAGCTGTTGCGGGAGGAGGGTTTTGCCCCGGTGGTCGCAGACGGGCGGGACGCCGAGCCGGCGCTTTTGCCGGGGCAACTGGTGGTTGCCTGGGGAGGGCTGAGCCAGGGCGTGGAGCTTTCGGATCTCAGGCTGGTGGTGCTTACCGAGGCCGAGGTCTACGGCCAGCAGCGCCGCCCCCGGCCGCTGAAGGTTTTCCGGGAGGGCACGAAGCTTTCCGGCCTCACCGACCTGGCGGAAGGCGACTACGTGGTGCACATTCACCACGGGATCGGCCGCTACCAGGGGATCAAACGCCTGACCGTGGGCGGGGTGGACAAGGACTACCTGCTTATCCAGTACGCCGGCGAGGACCGGCTCTACGTGCCGGTGGACCAGATCTCCTTGGTACACAAGTATATCGGCAGTCCCGACGGGCAGCCCCCGAAGCTCAGCCGGCTTGCCAGCGGCGAGTGGGCCAAGGTAAAGAGCCGGGTCAAGAGTACGGTGCGGGACCTGGCCAAGGAGTTGCTGGAGCTCTACGCGGCGCGGGAGACGGTGGCCGGTCACGCCTTCGGTCCGGATACCGTATGGCAGCAGGAATTCGAAGAGGCCTTTCCCTACCGCGAGACCCCGGATCAGTTGCGGGCCATCGCCGAGGTCAAGGCCGACATGGAGCGCTCCAAACCCATGGATCGTTTGTTGTGCGGGGACGTGGGCTACGGCAAGACCGAGGTAGCCCTCCGGGCCGCCTTCAAGGCGGTCATGGAGAACAGACAGGTGGCGGTGCTGGTGCCTACTACGGTCTTGGCCCAGCAGCACTATCGTACCTTCGGCGAACGCTTTGCCCCTTATCCGGTACGGGTGGAAGTGCTGAGCCGTTTCCGCACCCCCAAGGAGCAGCGGGAGATCGTGCGCGGCCTGGCCTTGGGGCAGATCGACATCGTTATCGGCACCCACCGCCTGCTTTCGCGGGACGTAAAATTCAAGGACCTGGGCCTGTTGATCATCGACGAGGAGCAGCGCTTTGGCGTCACTCATAAGGAAAAGATTAAGCAGCTGCGGCATTCGGTAGACGTGCTCACCCTGAGCGCCACCCCCATTCCCCGGACCCTGCACATGTCGCTGGTGGGGGTGCGGGACATGAGCCTGATCGAAACCGCTCCCGAGGATCGTTACCCGGTGCAGACCTACGTGGTGGAGTACAGCGATGAGTTGGTCCGGGAGGCCATTCGCCGGGAACTGGGGCGGGGCGGGCAGGTCTATTTTGTGCACAACCGCATTGCGGACATCGAGCGGGTGGCGGCGCGCATCAAGGAGTTGGTACCCGAAGCCCGGGTGGCGGTGGGCCACGGCCGCCTGCCCGAAGAGGATCTGGAACAGGTGATGGTGGACTTCGTAGAGGGGGGTTACGACGTACTGGTCTGCACCACCATCGTGGAAAACGGCCTGGACATCCCCAACGTAAACACGCTGATTGTGGACGAGGCGGACAACTTCGGACTGGCGCAGCTCTACCAGCTGCGGGGCAGGGTCGGCCGCTCCAACCGGATCGCCTATGCCTATTTTACCTATCGCCGCGATCGGGTCATCAATCCCCTGGCGGAGAAGCGGCTGGCCGCCATCCGGGAGTTTACCGCCCTGGGCTCCGGTTTCAAGATCGCCTTGCGCGATCTGGAAATCCGGGGGGCCGGCAACCTGCTCGGTCCCGAGCAGCACGGCCACATTCAGGCGGTAGGCTTCCACCTCTACTGCCAGCTGCTGGAGGAAGCCGTTCGGGAGCAGAAGGCCGGCGCCAAGGCCGAAGCCGCGCCCGAGGCCCCCTCCCTCGAGCTGTCGGTGGACGCCTACCTGGCGGACGATTACATCCGGGCCGCGGGGCTGAAAATGGAGTTCTACCGGCGGCTGCTTTCGGCCGAAACGCCGGAGGAAGTGGCAGAGATGGAAGCCGAACTGCTGGACCGCTTCGGCGAACCTCCCGAACCGACCGCCCGCCTGCTTTCCCTGGCCTACTTGCGGGCCCTGGCCCGCCGGGTGGGGGTGACGGGCGTGCAGCAGCAGGGTAAGGAAGTGCTGGTTCGGTTTGAAGCCAATGTCCCCTATCAGGGCGAGGTGCTGCTGCGGCTGGCCCAGCGTTTCCCCCGCCGGCTGGCCTTTTCCGTTACCGGGGGACTGACCATGCGGGTAAGGGTTCAGGATCTGGACCAGCAGGGTCTGCTGGAACTCCTGCGCGGGGTATTCACTACCCTGCATACCCTGGCCGGAAGCCCCCAGGGAACCCGGCAAACCGCTTCCGTCGCCGGGACCGGGAAAATCATGGGCGAGTAAGTCGGCGCCAAGTGAGGCATATTTAAGGTGACATCCTTGGAGGTCCGGGGCAGAGAGGAAGCGGCAAGGCGTCGAGGTGGATAAGCAATAGAAATACGTCGCCGGGGAGAGAAAGGATAAGCCCGGACGACTTGACAAGCCCCAGTCGGTCCAGGGGTTGGATAATGGAAAAAAATGAATAACCGTGGGAAAGGGGCTATATACTAACCATGAAAAACGGAGAAAGGGAGGGCAGATTGGACGTGAAGGCCACGGGTATCGTCAGGAGGATAGACGATCTCGGCCGCGTGGTGATACCCAAGGAGATCCGCCGCACCCTGCGCATCCGCGAGGGAGACCCGCTGGAGATCTTCGTGGATCGCGAAGGGGAGGTCATTCTTAAGAAGTACTCACCCATCGGCGAGTTGGGTGATTTCGCCAAGGAGTACGCGGATTCCCTGCACGAGGCCGTGGGTCACATCGCCTGTATCGCCGACCGCGACAACATCATTGCCGTGGCCGGGGCCCCAAAGAAGGAGTTTCTCAACAAACCCGTCGGTCCCGCGGTGGAGAAGGTGATGGAAGAGCGTAAACCCGTGCTGATAAACACTCCGGGCGAACACCTGCTGTGTAGAGACTGCGCCGTACGCGCGGAAGAGGAAGAGGGCTGCCCCTTCAGCGCCGAGGTGATCGCCCCCATCGTGGCCGAAGGCGATCCCATAGGAGCGGTAATCCTCTGCTCTCGGGAGCCGGGGGTCAAGATGGGCGAACTGGAGCTGAAGCTGGCGGAAACCGCGGCCGGGTTCCTGGCCAAGCAGATGGAACAGTAGGCGGCCCGAAGCCCCCTAGATCGGCCGTATATGCTAGAATCGAGGAGGTGGACAAATAGGGGCCGGAGGGGATCTTGTTGGGCACAATATGGGTCGTAGGGCTGGGTCCGGGGGATGAGCGCCTGCTGCCGCCGGCCAATTTTTCCTTGCTGCAGAAGATTCGGCCGGTATTTCTGCGCACTGCCCGGCACCCGCTGGTTCCCTGGCTGGAAGCCCAGGGAATCGCCTTTGCCAGCTTCGACGTCTATTACGAAGAGCAGCCCACCTTTGAAGCGGTTTACCGGGCGATCGTGGACACCCTCCTCGAGGAAGCCCGGTGCCGGGGAGAGGTGGCTTACGCCGTGCCCGGTCATCCTTTGGTGGCCGAGGAAACGGTGCGCCTGATCCTGGAGCGTTCTCGGCAGGGAGAGGTAAGGGTAAATCTCCTCCCGGCCATGAGTTGTCTGGACGCCGTCTTTGCCGCCCTGGAAGTGGACCCGGCAGGCGGGCTGGCCGTACTGGAAGCCGGCAGGTTGGAGCAGGCCGATGTCCGGCCGGAGTTAGGTCTGGTGGTACTTCAGGTATACAATCGTCTGGTAGCGTCACAGGTAAAGCTGGCCCTGCTCCCGGTCTACGGCGACGAATGGCCGGTCTGTCTGGTGCGGGCAGCCGGAGTGCCCAAAGAGGAGAAAGTCTGCTCCCTCCTCCTACACGAAATAGACCGCCAGCCCTGGCTTGATCACCTCACCACTCTGTACGTGCCGCCCCAACATGCCGCTCACGGCCTGGGCCCTCCCGGTTCCTTTTCCACCCTGGAGGCGGTCATGGCCCGCCTGCGGGGACCGGAGGGATGCCCCTGGGATCGGGCCCAAACCCACGCCAGCCTGCGGCGCTATCTCTTAGAGGAATGCTACGAGGTCCTGGAAGCCCTGGACGAGCAGGACCCGCACCGCCTGCGGGAAGAACTGGGGGATCTGTTGCTGCAGATAGTGTTTCACGCCCGGATCGCCCAGGAGGCAGGACATTTTGACCTCCGCGAGGTGGTGGCCGGCCTGGTGGAGAAGCTGTACCGCCGTCACCCGCACGTTTTCGGGAAGGGAAGGGCCGACACCGCCGAAGAGGTCCAGGAAAACTGGCAGAAGATCAAGGAGGCCGAAAAGGGGGGCCGGCGGCGTTCGCTGTTGGACGGAGTTCCCCTGGAGCTGCCGGCTCTGGCCCGGGCCCAGAAGATCCAGGAGCGGGCGGCGGCGGTAGGGTTTGACTGGCCCGAGGTGTCGGGAGTATGGGCCAAGGTGCGCGAGGAAGAGCAGGAAGTGGCGGCGGCGGTCGCCACCGGGGAGAAACGGCAGGTGGAGGCCGAACTGGGCGATTTGCTCTTTGCGGTGGTGAACCTGGCCCGGTTCCTGGGCGTGGATGCGGAGAGCGCCCTGCGGACCAGCACCGCCCGGTTTGCCCGCCGCTTCGGCTACCTGGAGGAGCGGTGCCGGCAGGCCGGCCGGAAACCGGAAGAGCTTAGCCTAGACGAATTGGACGAGCTTTGGGAAGAGGCCAAGGCCCGCGGAGACAAAAATTTTTCCAGGGCGAGACCGCGACAGAAGGAGAATCCTCGCCGGTAGCGAAGCATATAGCTTAGTTCTTACCAGACTCCGCCAAAGGAGTGATGGGTTGATGAACAAGATGGATCTGGTTAACAGCGTGGCCGAGAAGACAGAAATGACCAAGAAAGACGCCGAAAAGGTCATCAATGCCGTCTTCGACAGCATCGGCGAAGCCCTGGCCAGCGGTGAGAAGGTGCAGTTGGTGGGGTTTGGCACCTTTGAGGTCAGAGAAAGGGCCGCCCGCACCGGACGCAACCCGCGTACCGGCCAAGAGATCTCCATACCCGCCACCCGGGTGCCCACTTTCAAGCCGGGCAAGACGCTGCGGGATACCGTAGGGGCCTAATTGCGTCTGGACAAGTTTCTCCAGATAGCACGCCTCCTCCGGCGGAGGGCCCTGGCCAAGGAGGCGTGCCTGGCGGGGAGGGTTCGGGTTAACGGCCGGACCGCCAAGCCGGGCACGGAGATAAAGGCCGGAGATGTGGTAGTCATCGACTGGGGCCACAGGGTCCTGGAGATAGAGGTAGTCAGGGCGGGCCCGGCTTCCAAGGCCGAGGCCTCTTCCCTGTATCGTGTCTTGCGCGACAGCAGGCAGGATTTGTCGTCATAGTTTTCTTATCTCGCCCGCCAAACTAGAAGGGGAGGTAGGAAAGCGTGAAACGGCGAGTCCTGCTTATTTTGTGCCTGGCGGCGGCAGCGGCCGCGGGACTGATCTGGTACTATGCCCGTCGCCCCGGTCTGCCGACCGAAGAACCGCTGATCACCCTTTACGTGAAGGAAAGGGACGCGGTAGAGAAGATCAGGCTGGAGGACTACCTGGTAGGGGTGGTGGCGGGCGAGATGGACCCGAACTGGCCGGTCAACGCCCTGGCCGCCCAGGCCATCCTGGCGCGCACCTTTACCCTGAAGAAGATGGCGGAGGGCGGGGTCGAGGCCCACGGCACGGATGCCTCCACGGACGAGAAGGAGTTCCAGGCCTACGCGCCGGAGAAGGCTTCCGAGGCGGTCCGCCGGGCGGTGAGTATGACCCGGGGTCTGGTATGTACTTATCGCGGTCGATACATTAACGGGTGGTTTCACGCCGACTCCGGCGGCCGTACCGCGGCCAGTGCCGCCGAAGGTCTGGATTACGATCAGGAACCCACACCCTACGTGCAGAGCGTGCCCGATCCCGGCTATTCCGCCTCTCCCCCGGAAAACCGGGCCTGGAAAACGTCGTTTCCCTGGGCAGAGGTTAGGGCGGCGGTCAGGGCCGCAACCGGGCGGGACCCCGGGGCCGAGCCTTCGGCCGAGGTGGTCGCGCGCGGGCCGTCGGGGCGGGCGACCCGCGTCCGGATAGGGAAGGTGGCCCTTAGCGGTCCTTCCCTGCGCCTGGCCCTGGGCAGCGAGAGAATGCGGTCCACCTTGCTGACCCGCCTGGCGGTGAGCGACGGCAGCCTGGTGGCGGAAGGCCGGGGTTTCGGCCACGGGGTGGGCATGAGCCAGTGGGGCGCGAAAGTCCTGGCCGAGCAGGGCAGGAGCCCGGAGGAAATCATCCGCTACTTCTTCCGGGACGTAAAGGTAGAGAGAGCCTGGAAGTAGCCGTGCGGGGGCGGGCTTGCTCCTGCGGTCCTGGCGGGTCTCACGGCCCGGTGACCGATCCGGATTGACCGCTCCCGCGGTGCAGGATGAGCAAAGCTATTTCCGGCGGGCAGAAGAGGCGGAAGGGAAGGGCAGTGGTGCCCAGGCCTCGGCTGGTGTAAACCTGAGTGTCGGTTCCGGGAACCCGGCGCAGGCCGCACGGGTACCGGCGGCTGAGCGGCGGGGTGTAGACCGGGCGTTCGCCCGGCAGGCGGATCTGCCCGCCGTGGCTGTGGCCCGAAAGCTGAAGGTCGATACCCGCCTGGGCCGCCCGGGGCGCAACGTCCGGGGCGTGAACCAGGAGTATGGTGAACTCGCCCTCGGGAACGCCGGCCAAGGCGGAAGAAAGGTCGGGATGCCCGGTGAGAGGATCATCTATGCCCGCCAGCCAGAAGCCGGTGCCGTTTCTTTCCAGTCTCAAACTCCGATTGGTCAGCACTCTCACCCCCGAGGTTTCCAGCGAGCGGGAGATTACGTCCGGGCCGAAACGATGGTCGTGGTTACCCAGCACCGCATACACTCCCAGGGGAGCCGAGAGTCCGGCGAAAGGCCGGGTTGCGGGCAGGCGGGGATCGGCAGTACGGTCCAGCAGATCGCCGGTGAACACTATCAGTTCGGGCCGCAGAGACCCGACCATCTCAAGCAGGCGCGAAACCGCCTCCTGCCGGCGGAAATGCCCGAAACCGTAATGGAGGTCGCTCAGGTGTACTATCGTCAATCCCTCCAGGCCAGGCGGAAGCCCGGGAAGGTGCAGATCCACTCTTTCTACCACCAGGGCCGAGGAGGTCCGAGCCAGGCTGTAAATGACGACCGCCGCCGCCACCGCCGTTCCCCAGAGTGCTGAAAGGACCCTTCTCTTCACGATTTTCACCGGCATGGCCTTCTCCTTTGCCTCATTATAACACAGGCCTATCCCGGCGCCGGTATTTACCGGAGGGCGGCGACATATAATGTTGTCGGGCGATCGGGGGGTGGATGGGGTGGAGGGCAGGCACGAGCTTACCCTTAGCGCCCGGCGGGAGCTGACCGTTACCGGCGTTACCCATGTGGATCACTACCACGGCCGCGAGGTGGTGGTGGCTACCGGCATGGGCTTCCTGGTGGTAACCGGGGAAGAACTGAGCATCGACCACCTCAGCCTGGAGGAAGGTCTCCTGAAACTGAAGGGACTGATCACCGGTCTGGCCTATACCGAACAGGAAAAGAGCACGGCCCGCTCCCAAAGCGTCTGGCGCAAGCTCTGGCGCTAGCGCCATGGGTGACGGACTTCTGCTGTTGGCGGTAACCTGCGCCTGGGGTCTGATCGCAGGCGGGCTGTTCGAAGTAGGGCGGCGGCTGACCCGGCGCTGGCGCCGAGGCGCCCGGGCGGCGGCCGATTTTTTCTTTTGGGTGTTGCTGACCGCAGGTACCCTGACGATTCTGTTCCTGCTGGGGGCCAGCCAGGTGCGCTTTTCCCTCCTCCTGGGTCTTGCTTTGGGCTGGTGGCTCTACCGCCGGTGCGTGGCCGCCCGGTTCCCGGCAGGGAGAAAAAGTGCGGGATGAGCCGGCGGTCGGAAGGAGAACCGGACCGAAGGTCGAAGGATATATTCTGTCCGTATTTTGTACTCAATTTGTAATCACTTTGCTGGGGGTGGCCTTCTGCGCCTGGAAATACGCGGACTGGAAAGGCTGAGCTTCCGCGAGCGGCAGGTGGTGGCGCTGAAGGAGATGGGTTTGAGTAACGAGGAGATCTCCCGGCGCCTGGGCATAGGCGCGGCCTCGGTGGCCACCCTGTACCGCCGGGCCAGAACCAAGGGCTACGAGGTGGTTCTGGTATTGCCCGGAGAACGCCTGGGGCTGTTCGAGGAGGAAACGGAGGAGCCGACATGAGGCGCGGACAGATGGCGGTGAAAGCTCGACCGTCAGAAGGCGCGGGCCACGTTTTTCCGGTGGTCTCCTCCGCTGCCACCGCCGGGGAGAGGCGGAAGCGGCGCCGGTGGTTGCGGGGACGTACCCTGCTGGTCATGCTGATCATAGGCTATTGTGCGGTTCTGAGCCTGCGCGCGGAGTGGCAAATACATACTCTAAATAGGGAACTGGCCCGGGAGGAGGCCACCCGGAAGGAGTTGTTGCAGTTGCGGGAAAGCCTGGAAACGGAGAAGCGGCGCCTGAACGATCCCGCCTATTTGGAGCAGGTAGCCCGGGAGGAATTGGGTCTGGTCCGGCCGGGAGAAGTGCTGGTGGTTCCCGGAGACCGGTTGAACCCCTGAAACGGGAAGCCCGTGAGAAGGTGGGTGGCGGTGGAGGCGCGGGGGGATCTGGGGCGCATTCGGGTTCGCGGGGTCGGGGAAGTCTCGGTTGAGCCCGACCTGCTGCAGGCGGAGATCGGCGTGGTAGCCGAGGACAAGAAGCTGGAAGGGGCCCAAGAGAAACAGCGGCAACAGTTGGCCAGGGTGCTTTCGGCGCTTAGGGCTCACGGGGTGGAGAGGTCGGATCACCGCACCGTGAGCTTCCAGGTGGCCCCGGTTTACGAGCCGCGTGTGGCCCCGGAAAGCAGGGTCGCCAGGCCGATCGGGCACCGGGTAGAGCAGGTCCTCGGCCTGTGTCTAAGGGACCTCAAGCGGGCGGGTCGCATTCTGGATGCCGTGGTAGAGGCGGGAGCCAACCGGGTGTACTCGGTACGCTTCGGATTGTCCGAGGAGGGGCGGTGGCGCCGGAAGGCTCTCAGACTGGCCGTGAAGGAAGCCTGGGAAAAGGCCCGGGCTGCGGCTTCGGCCCTGGGCAGGGAACCGATAGCCCTGGAGAGCCTGGAAGAAGAGGTGGCGGAGTTCCCCCGGCCCATCCAGACTCTGACGGTAGGAACGGAAACGCCGGAGACGGTGCTGGAACCGGGGATGCTTACCATAAGGGCGGAGGTGAGGGCGGTTTTCCTCGTCCCGGGCCGCCTGAGCAACTCCTGAAGACCGTAGCCGCCAAAGTACCAGCGGGCCAGCACTGCGGTGCAAACGTGGTGCGCCTGCGGACGGGCAGTCCTGGTTCCCCCTTGTACCGGTCGCTTAGCCGACCGAACTAGGGTTCGATCTTCGCGCTCCGGCGGGCTCCCGGCGGAGGCGCCGTCCGTGGCGCCCCGCCGCTTCGGCCGTCCTTGGCCTCCGGCCCGCCTCCACGCTCGCTCTCACCCAGTTCGGTGCCCGGCACGCTTTAGGTACACGGTGGAACCAGGACTGCCGCTCCGGAGGACATGAGAGGCGGCTACCCGTTGCGCCGTATTGACAGCCGGGGACCGGCCCCGTATAATCAAGCTGCTAGCTCGATTTTGGTTAGGGGGAATCTTCGGCAACATGGCCCTGGCAGTCGGCTCGGTGGTTGAGGGAGTGGTAACCGGAATTACCAAGTTTGGCGCCTTCGTACAACTCCCCACGGGAGAAACCGGACTGGTCCACATTTCCGAGGTAGCCAACACCTACGTCAAGGACGTAAAGGACTACCTGAAAGAGCAGGATCGCGTAAAGGTGAAGATCATCCACATTGACGAGCGCGGCCGTATAGGCCTTTCCATCAAGCAGGCCGACCCGGCCTACGAGGCCCGACCGCGGCGCCAACGTCCCAGTTACAATGCTTCCTTTGAGGAGAAGCTGGCGCGGTTCCTCAAGGAAAGCGAAGATCGGTTGCAGGACCTGAAGAGAAGCGTGGACGCCAAACGCGGCGGTCGCGGCGCGCGATAGCCGATCGGCCCTCCTGGATAAGGAGGGCTTCAGTTTTTCCGGAGCAAGGTGTAATGGAGCGGGAATGCTGGTGGGTAGCGAGATCCGGGCCTCGGTGGATATAGGCACCAATTCCGTTCGCCTGCTCGTGGCCCGGGTGGAAAAGGATGCCCTGACCCCTCTTTGCCGGCAACTGGCCAGCACCCGGCTGGGCGAGGGAATACAGGTCTCGGGCAGGCTGGAGTCCGATGCCTGGCGTCGCACCCTGGAGGCCCTTGGGGGTTTCGCCCGCATCATCTCCGCCTACCTTCCGGACGAGGTAACCGCGGTGGCCACCAGTGCGGTCCGCGAGGCGGCCAACGGTAGCGAGTTTGCGGCCGCGGCCGGACGGGTCCTGGGGGCGCCGGTAAAGGTGCTGACCGGGGAGGAGGAAGCCCGGCTGAGCTACCTGGGCGCGGTGCGCGGCCTGGGCTGGGAGCGGGCGGTGGTGGTGGACATCGGCGGTGGCAGTACCGAGCTGACCTATCCGGCCGGGGATACGCTGGTATCGCGTTCCCGTCCCGTGGGGGCGGTACGCTGTACGCAGGCGCGGTCCTCGCGGGCAGACATTACCCGGGAGCTCGAACTCCTGACCGCCGGAGTCCCCCAGGGGCTTCCCCTGATAGCGGTAGGGGGCACGGCGACCACCCTGGCGGCGGTAGAAATGTCCCTCACGCCTTACGACCCGGATAGGGTGCACGGCCACCGCCTCAGCGTCCGGCAGATAGACCGGCTCTACGCGCGGCTGGCCGCCCTGGATCTCGCCCAACGCCGGCGGGTGCCGGGGCTGCAACCGGAGCGCGCAGACATCATTCTGGCGGGAATCGCCATCTTGCAGGAGGTACTGGCCCTGCTGTCCCGAGAGGAAGTAATAGTGAGCGAGGCCGACCTGCTCTACGCACTACTCTTGGAGCCGGAAGCGGCCGCCTCGGCATCGGATCGGAGTTGACGCTGCAACTCCGGGGTGAGTTCCCCGTTGGCTTCCAGGCCCCGCAGCAGCTGCCAGTAGGACACCGCCCGTGCGGTTTGGGCGCCGTAGCGACCGTCCGCGTATGCCCAGTAGAGCCCCAGGGCCTTTAGCGCCGTCTGTACCTGCACCACGTCCGGCCCCACCGAGCCGTTCTTGAGGCGGCGGGGAGAGAAACGCGGCGGCAGCTTGGGCTCGCCCACTATTCTTACCGGTGTGCCCAGGGCGACCCAGGAATACAATTGTTCTACGTCCCGGTTATGCATACGTACGCATCCGTGGGATTCGGCGCGGCCGATCGACTGCGGACGGTTGGTTCCGTGGATGCCGTAGATTCCCCAGGGTACGTTCAGGCCCAGCCAGCGGCTTCCGAAGCCTCCTCCCCAGCTCAGGCTCTTATGCACGATGCGCCACTCTCCTACCGGAGTGGGGGTGCTCGGTTTGCCTACGCAAACCGGATAGGTCTTGAAGGGCCTGCCGTCGGCCAGTACGGTCAGGGTGTGGCGGCTGATGTCGATAAGCAGACTGATCTCGCCCTGCGGGCCTTTGGCGGCCGGTTTTTCCGCGCCGCTTTTTGGTTCCCCGGTGGCCTGGCCGGCAGGGGAAAGCGCCGAAGGGGGGGTCAGGAACTGCTGGACTTCCGGGCAGCCGCCGAAGGTGAAAAGCCCGGTGGCCGCAGCCGCAGGGGCCGCAAGGAAGTTGAAACCTGCAATCATAAGGATAAGGCCGGAAATGGCCAGGCTGCGAACCCGACTGAAGTGCAAGCGGTTACCACCCCGGTACCTAAGATAACCCTACGCCGAGCAGATTATGCCGGGCCCGGGTGAGCCGCCCGCCTCCGGGTAATACTAGGAGCGAAAGGAGAGGCAGCCACGAGATGAGTGTCCGGATGATGTTCCTGGTTCTGGCCGGCCTGGCCGGTGCGGCCATGGCCCTGCAGGGCTCGATCAACAGCGTGTTGGGCAAGGTGATCGGGCCGAAGCAGGCCACGCTGGTGGTGCATGCGGTGGGCGCGGTCAGCGCCGGCCTGCTGCTGTTGCTTCCGGTGGGAGGGGGCAACCTCGGCCGCCTGCCGCAGGCTCCCTGGTATACCTACCTGGGCGGGCTTTTAGGGGTGCTGATAGTGTACGCCGTGGTGGCCAGTATACCAAGGCTGGGAGTGGCCACGGCCACCACGGCCATAATCGTCGGCCAGGTCGGGCTGGCGGCAATCATAGACCACTGCGGGTTTTTCGGGTTACAGAAGGTGCCCTTCACCTGGGTTAAGCTCGGCGGCCTGGCCCTGCTGGCCGCCGGGGCGCGTCTGCTGCTCGGTTGATGCGGGTGGCAAATGCGCTTGACAAAGCGGCCGAGGTCGCACATAATCTTGTATGGAAACGTGGCGGTGTAGCTCAGTTGGTTAGAGCGCACGGTTCATACCCGTGGTGTCGCAGGTTCGAATCCTGCCACCGCTACCAAACGAAGACGGGCCCGGCGAGCGGCCGGGCTTACTTATTTCTTGTTTCTTGTCGCACTCTGTTGTTCGGCCTTCGGCTCCCCTCGACAGCCACCGTCCTCGGGACCGGCTTATAATGTCTTTCGGGGAGAAACGGTCCTACGTTGGAGGAGGAGAAACGGTGGCGGAGGGCATAGAGGTCTATCCCTATCGGCGTTTGACGGGCAGATCGCGTTCCCGAAGGCGCCGGGTGGGGCCGGTGGCGGTAATGCCCGGCCTGACCGCGCTCTTCTGGTGCGGTGCCGCCTTTCTGCTCGGCCGGGCCACGGTGTTCGGCGAGCTTCATCCTTTCGGTTCCGCCTTTTACGCTGCCCTGATGGCCGCCCGGCCCGGCCATTGGGGCCTGGGTGTGGCGGTGGCACTCGGACTGGCCACTGCCGTCCGGGGTCCGGATTGGTGGTGCGGCGTGGTGGGACTGGCGGCGATAGGACTGGCCTTGGGCCGCCTCGGGCGGCGGGAGAAGGGGGTCTCCGCCGGCGCCACTGTGGGCGTGGCCGCGGCCGGGATCCTGGTGCCCAGGGGTATATACCTGGCCGCAGCGGGAGCGGAACTGGAGCAGGTCCTGGCCCTGGGTACCGAAGCGGTGCTGGCCGGCCTCCTCAGCCTGGCCTTCGGGGTGGTGCTGGCCAGCGGCGCCCGCCGCGAGGTCGGTGCGCCTATAGGCGAAGAGGTGGCCTGCTGGCTGCTTTTCCTGCTGGGACTTCTGGTGGGCTTGGACGAGCTGAAGTTGTTGGGCGTGCCGGTGACCAAGGTGGGCGCCGGGGTACTGGTGCTCCTGGCGGCACTGAGCGGGGGTGCGGGTGGAGGCACGGTTGCCGGGGTTGCGGTAGGAGTGGTACCCTTTCTGACCCTCCTGGAACCGCCGACCTGGATCTCTCTGTACGCGGTGAGCGGTCTGCTGGGAGGAGTGCTGGCCTCCTTTCGGCGGGCAGGAGTAGTCCTGGGCTTCCTCTCCGGAGTGCTGATCATGTCGGTATACTTCTTCGAGCGGCCGGCCATCGTGGAAAGCCTGGAAGCGGCTCTGGCGGCGGCGGCGATCTTTTGTCTGTTGCCGGAATCTTTGATCGAGAAAGTCGATTGGTTGCCTTTGGCGGGAGAGCGGGCGGAGGACTACTGGCGGCGGCGGCTGCGGCGGGGGCAGGAATTGGTACGGGAGCAGTTGGGTCAGCTCAAGGTGATGTTCCGGGACCTGGGCGAAAGCTTCCGCCAGGCTCAGCGCCGGGGCGGCAAGGAGGCGGTCGAGCCGATTCCCCAGTGGTCGGAAATGGTCGCCAAGGTCTGCGCCAGCTGTCCGGCGCAGGAACTGTGTATGGAGCGGGAGGGGGCGGCTACCCACCAGGCCCTTCAGGAGGTTCTGCCCGTACTGCGGGACAAGCAGCGGGTAGAGGTGGAGGACCTTTCGCCGGTGCTGCGCGGGAAGTGCATCCGGCCGAGAGAACTGGTGGCGGGCTTGAACCGGACCTGGGAAACGTACTGCCGCTACCTGGGGTGGCAGAGGCAAATGGAGCAGACCCGGGACCTGGTCTCCGAACAACTCTTTCAGGTGGCGGGTCTGATCGGCGAACTGGAAAGGCGCGTCACCCTGCCCGGCGAAGGCGACCGCCAGACGGCCGTGGCCGTTAACCAAATCCTGCGCCGGGAAGGTATTGCCGTCCAGGAGGTAGAGGTGTTGTTGGGGCGTGACGGACGCCCGGAGTTGCGCCTGGTCCTACCCCGCTGCGAAACGCGGGGGCTGTGCCGGCAGCGGTTACGGGAACTCCTAAGCCGGGTGCTGGAGCAGAGGCTGGCGGTAGACGATGCCCAGTGCCCTTGGAAGGTGGGGGGCAAGACCTGTTACCTCCGCCTTCTGCCGGCGGGAGCCCTCAGACTGGGTACCGGCCTGGCGCAGGCCGCGCGCGACGGCTGCGCCTTCTGCGGCGATACCTGGGCGGCCATGGCGCTTCCCGGCGGCTACTACTTCCTGGGACTGAGTGACGGCATGGGTTCGGGCCGTCAGGCGGCCCTGGAGAGCGGCAAGGCCATGTCCCTGGTAACCCGGCTGCTGGGCCTGGGCTTTTCCCCGGAAATTGCGGTGCGAACGGTGAACAGCCTGCTTCTGCAACCGGGTGAGGCAGACAAGTACGCCACCATGGATCTGGCCTTCATCAATCTCTACACCGGTGAGGGGCGACTGGTGAAGGTGGGTGCGGCACCCAGCTTCCTCAAGCGCGGGGAACAGGTGTGGGTCCTGGAAGGGGGCACGCCGCCGGCGGGGATCCTGCCCGAGGTGAACTTTTCCGTGCTCACGCGCTGGCTGGAGCCCGGAGATCTGTTGCTGCTGGTCACCGACGGGGTGCTGGTAAAGGGTGAGGAATGGCTGCGCCAGGCCCTGGCCGAGCTGAGGATGACCGAGCCCCAGGCGGTGGCCGACCTCCTGCTGCACCAGGCCGTGGCCCTGGCCGGCAACCGGCTCCGGGACGATATGAGCATACTTGCCGCCCGACTGGAAAGGGTGGCCTAGGCGGGAGGAGGAACGTAAGCGGCGTAGAAAAGTTGCTTCATGGAAGAAAAGGTCAGGGCGGCGCTCGCCAGGCACCGGCTGTTTAGGGGTGGAGAGAGGCTGGTGGTGGCCGTGTCCGGGGGACCGGACTCGGTGGCCTTGCTCCACCTTTTTTGCCGTCTCCGGGAGGAGTGGGGCTGGCGGCTGCACGTGGGTCACCTCAATCACGGCCTGCGGCCGGAGGCAGAGGAGGAGGCCCGGTTCGTGTGGAGTCTGGCCCGCGATTGGGGCCTGGGGATCAGCCTGGGCCGGGAAGAGGTCCGGGCCCGGGTGCAACCGGGCGATTCGGTCGAGGACGTGGCCCGCCGGGTAAGGCGGGAGTTCCTGCTCCGGGTGGCCCGGGCCGTGGGTGCGGAAAAGGTGCTCCTGGGCCACCACGCCGAGGATCAGGCGGAGACCGTGTTGCTGCATCTCCTGCGTGGCGGCGGTGTTACCGGTTTGGCCGGAATGGCCTGGCAGCAGGGGGCTTTCGTCCGGCCGCTGCTGGAGGTAACGCGGGCGGAAATCGACGGCTACTGCTTGCGGCACCGTCTCCCTTTCGTTCGGGACCCTTCCAATCTCGATCCTTCCTTTTGGCGGAACCGCATCCGCCGGGAGCTTCTCCCCCTGCTCCGCAACCGGTTCAATCCGCGGATAGTCGAGGCTCTGGGCCAGACGGCACAGGTACTGGCCGAGGAAGATCGTTTTCTGGAGGCCGAACTGGATCGCATCTGGCCGGATCTGTCTCCGGAGGTGGAGCCCGGGCGGGTGGCACTGGGGCGGCCGGCGCTGGCAGCGCTTCCCCAAGCCCTGCAGCGGCGGGCGGTGCGGCGTGCCTTTTTCCTCCTGGTGGGCCGGGAAAACAACTTTCTCACCTACCGCCAGGTGGAGGAGGTGCTTGCCGTCCTGCTGCCTTGTGCGGGCAAGCAGCTTTCCCTACCCCAAGGAGTCACCGCCCAGAGCGAGGGAGAGCGCCTGGTGCTGAGCCGGGAGCGGCCCTCGCCTCTACGGGAGGACCCCCCTTGGCCGCCCTGCCGGCGGCTGCCGGTACCGGGAAGGGTGCAGATGGGAACGTGGGAGATAGGGGCGGAAATACCGGAGAGGGGGAAAGAGGGCGGGACCGGCGGGGGCCGGTGGCAGGTAGAATGCGATTTCGAGCGCCTTCCCCGGCCGCTGTTCGTGCGTTACTGGCAGCCGGGCGACTACTTCTGGCCCCTCGGCCTGGGCGGGAGGAAGAAGCTTCAGGATTTCTTCGTGGACGCCAAGGTTCCCCGGCCCGAGCGCCACCGGATACCCCTGGTGGTCTGCCCGGAGGGAATCGTATGGGTGGTGGGTTTGCGGCCGGACGAACGCTGGAAGGTAGGACCGGCTACCGTCAAGGTGCTGCGCCTGTATGCCCGGCAGGTGGAGGAGGCGGAACGGTAGGCGGTGTATTCCCATCTTGCTTCGGGTGGTACCGGGTGCTCCCCTGAGTACATTGGCACCTCGCCGGATATCGAGCTTGGCGAGGGCGAGCGCGAAGGCGGGCCGGAGGCCACGGACGGCCGAAGCGGCGGGGCGCCATGGACGGCGCCTCCGCCGGGTGCCCGCCGGAGGGCGAAGCCGGAGCCCTAGGTCGGTCGGCGAGGTGACAGTACGAACGGGGAGCACCCGGTGCCACCCAAGGAGGCAAACGGCGTATAACTCAGGGAGCGGCAGTTTTTGAAAACGGGCTCGAATTGTGCTATAATAATCTCCCAATGGGGAGCGAGAAGCGCCATAAGGCGAGAGGAGGATATGTTTGAACCGCGTCTTTAAGAACGTCGCCATCTACCTGCTGCTGGTACTAATGGCGGTATCGGCAATGCGGATGATGGGCACTCCGGTAGTGCCTGCGGTTCAGGAACTGAGCGTCAGCGACTTCTACCAGGCGGTGACTCAGGGCCGGATCCGCGAGGTTACCATTACCGCCCAGGAAGGGATTTATCACCTGGAAGGCGCCATGACCGACGGCAAACCCTTTACGGTCAACGTTCCCCGAGAAGAGGGTTTCGTCCGCGATCTGGTGGACCACAACGTGCAGGTAACTTCCGCGAAGGCGGGAGGCACGCCGTGGTGGAGCAGTCTTCTGGGTACCCTCCTGCCGGTGCTGCTCCTGGTGGGTCTGTTCGTATTCATGCTGCAGCAGACGCAGGGAGGCGGTAGCCGGGTGATGCAGTTCGGCCGCAGCCGGGCTCGCCTTCTGAGCGAGGATAAGCGCCGCGTAACCTTTGCCGACGTGGCCGGGGTAGACGAGGCCAAGGAAGAGCTGGAGGAGGTAGTGGAATTCCTGCGCAGTCCCCGCAAGTACGCCGAACTGGGGGCCCGGATTCCCAAAGGAGTGCTGCTCTTCGGCCCGCCGGGCACGGGCAAGACCCTGCTGGCCAAGGCGGTGGCCGGGGAAGCGGGGGTGCCCTTTTTCAGCATTAGCGGTTCGGACTTCGTGGAAATGTTCGTGGGCGTAGGCGCGGCCCGGGTGCGAGACCTCTTCGAACAGGCCAAGCGCAACGCCCCCTGCATCGTATTCATCGACGAGATCGACGCCGTGGGCCGCCACCGGGGCGCAGGACTGGGCGGGGGTCACGACGAGCGGGAGCAGACGCTCAACCAGCTCCTGGTGGAGATGGACGGTTTCAATCCCAACGAAGGCATCATTATCATGGCCGCAACCAACCGGCCGGACATTCTGGACCCGGCCCTGTTGCGTCCCGGTCGTTTTGACCGGCAGATAGTGGTAGACGTTCCGGACGTTCACGGCCGGGAGGAGATCCTGAAGGTACACGCCCGGGGCAAGCCCCTGGAGAGCAACGTGGACCTCAACGTGCTGGCCCGGCGTACGCCCGGGTTTACCGGCGCGGACCTGGCCAACCTCTTTAACGAGGCGGCGCTGTTGGCCGCGCGCCGGGGTCACAAGCGCGTAGGGATGGAGGAGCTGGAAGACGCCATCGAACGGGTCATAGCCGGACCGGAGAAGAAATCGCGGGTGATCAGCGAGTTCGAAAAGAAGCTGGTGGCCTACCACGAGGCCGGGCATGCCCTATTGGGCCACTACCTGCCCCACACCGATCCCCTGCACAAGGTATCGATAATTCCGCGGGGCCGGGCGGGAGGCTACACCCTGCTCCTGCCCAAAGAGGACCGGCGTTACATGACCAAGTCCCAGATCCTGGATCAGGTAACCATGCTCCTGGGCGGACGGGTGGCCGAGGCTCTGGTGCTGAAAGAGATCAGCACCGGCGCCCAGAACGACCTGGAGCGGGCCACCGAGCTGGTTCGCAAGCTCATTACCGAATTCGGCATGTCCGAGGAGTTGGGCCCCCTGACCTTCGGCCACCGGAACGATCAGGTATTCCTGGGCAAAGACATCGCCCGGGACCGCAATTACAGCGAGGCCGTGGCTTTCTCCATCGACCGCGAGGCCCGGCGCATTATGGACGAGTGTTATAACCGGGCCAAGCAGATTCTGGAGGAACACATGGATAAGCTCCACCTGGTGGCCCAGACCCTGATGGAGAAGGAGACTCTGGAGGCGGAGGAATTCGAGGCCCTAATCGAGACCAGTTCCCTCCCCGAGAAGGCGGAGAAGGCGGAGAAGGCGGAGCCGGCGGAGCGCACCAAGGAAACCGCGGCCTTCTGTCCGGCGCCGGTGGCCCTGGAATCGCGGGAGACGCCCAAGCGCTTCCTCAAGCTCTGGTTCAGCTACGAACCCGGCTTCGACTACGCATAATCCCGAACACGGAGGGAAGAAAGGTGGAGAGGACGCTGGTAATGGTCAAGCCCGACGGCGTGCAGCGCGGCCTGGTCGGGGAGATAATCTCGCGCCTGGAACGTCGCGGTTACCGGCTGGTGGGCATCAAGATGCTCCGGCTCAGCCGGGAGATGGCGGAAGAGCACTATGCCGAGCACCGGGGCAAGTCCTTCTTCGAAGGCCTGGTGCGCTACATCGGTTCCGGTCCGGTGGTGGCCATGGTCTGGGAAGGCAGGGGCGTGGTAGCCGGGGTGCGGCAGCTCATGGGGAGCACCGATCCGGCCAAGGCCGCGGCCGGGACCATGCGGGGCGATCTGGCGGTTGACGTGGGCCGCAACGTGGTGCACGGCTCGGACTCGGTGGCCAGCGCGGAAAGGGAGATCGCCATTTACTTCCGGCCGGAGGAACTGGTGGAGTACCGTCGCGCCGGCGAGGAGTGGCTGTACGAGTGAGCCCGGCGATGACCACGCGCGAGGCTTACGGGCTGGCCCTGGCCGAGCTGGGGGCGGAAAACCCGGATGTAGTGGTGCTGGACGCCGACCTCTCCAAATCTACGCGTACGGAGATTTTTGCCGCTCGGTTTCCCGAGCGCTTTTTTAATGTGGGCATTGCCGAGCAGAACCTCATGGGCACGGCCGCCGGCCTGGCCCTGGCGGGCAAGATCCCCTTTGCCAGCACCTTTGCCGTATTCGCCACGGGAAGGGCTTTCGAGCAGGTCCGCAACTCCATCTGCCACGCCCGCCTCAACGTAAAGATAGTGGCCAGCCACGCCGGCATCACCGTCGGAGAAGACGGCGCCTCCCACCAGGCCGTAGAAGACATCGCCCTCATGCGCGCCCTGCCGCACATGACGGTGATCGTGCCCGCGGACGCGGTTCAGACCGCCCAGGCGGTGCGGGCGGTGGCCGCCTACCAGGGGCCGGTGTACCTGCGCCTGGGGCGGATGGCGGTTCCCCAGGTATACGAAGAAGGCTACCGCTTTCGGTGGGGCCAGGCGGACGTGCTGCGAGAAGGCGGACAGGCCACCGTGGTCGCCTGCGGGCTGATGGTGGCCGCCGCCCTGGAGGCGGCCGAGACCCTGGCCCGAGAAGGCATTGAAGTCACCGTGCTCAACATGGCCACGATCAAGCCCCTGGACGTCCCTACCCTGGTAGAGGCGGCCCTCCGCACCGGCGCGGTGGTAACCGCCGAGGAGCACAGCATAATCGGCGGCCTGGGCAGCGCGGTGGCCGAGGCTCTGGCGGAGCACTGCCCGGCTCCGTTGCTCCGGGTGGGGCTGCCCGACGTCTTCGGGGAGTCCGGCCGTCCCGAGGAACTGCTGGAGAAGTACGGTCTATCCGCCCGACACCTGGTAGAGGCGGTGCGCCGGGTGTTGGCGCGCAAGGCGGGCCGGTGAGCAAAACCCGGACCCGGGACCAAACGGTGTGCTTTTTGGTACCCCGGCAGCCCTGGTTTCACCGAGAACCTAAAGTCTCGCCGGGCACCGAACTTGGCGAGAGCAAGGGTGGAGGCGGGCCGGAGGCCATGGACGGCCGAAGCGGCGGGGCGCCACGGACGGCGCCTCCGCCGGGAGCCCGCCGGAGCCCGAAGCTCGAGCCCTAGTTCGGTCGACGAAGCGACCGGTACGAGGGGGAACCAGGGCTGCCGGGGAACAGGTCGGGATCGCCGGGAAGCGGAACGAGTGGACGTGCCCGCCGGGGCGCGACCCGGGAGATCTCGGGGCGCCGGCGGGTTGTCAGGCGGACCCTGCGCGATCGCCGGAAGGCGGCGGCAGGGTCCGCCTTTCTTGTCGGGCAGGGAAAAGGATTCTGGAGCCGGGTGTCGAAAACAGACCTAAACCGGGGAGGAACACGGGAGGAATGGCGCCTTGATCCAGCTTTACAACGTTTCCAAGATCTATCCGGGCGGAATCCAGGCGTTACTGGACGTCACCGTGCACATAGACAAGGGCGAGTTCGTGTTTCTGATGGGACCCAGCGGTGCGGGCAAGTCCACCCTGCTGCGTCTGCTGCTGCGGGAGGAGACGCCCACGCGGGGCCAGGTACTGGTGGGAGGACGCAGCCTGGCCCGGCTCAAGCCGCGCGAGGTGCCGCTTCTGCGGCGGAGTATAGGCATGGTCTTTCAAGACTTCCGCCTGCTGGAGGAGCGCACGGTGTACGAGAACGTGGCCTTCGCCCTGGAAGTACTGGAGTATCCCCGGGAGGAGGTCAGGCGCCGGGTGCCGGCCCTGCTGGAAATGGTGGGCCTGGCCGAGCGAGGCCGGGCCTTTCCCCGCCAGCTTTCCGGCGGCGAGCAGCAGCGCGTGGCCATCGCCCGGGCCATCGCCAACAACCCGCCCATAGTCCTGGCGGACGAGCCTACGGGCAATCTGGATGCCAAGACGGCGTGGGAAGTGATGGGCCTGCTGGACAAGATAAATAAGCGGGGAGCCACGGTAGTGGTGGCCACCCACAATCGGGAGATTGCGGGCGCCATGCAGCGCCGGGTCATAACCCTGGAGCGCGGTCGGGTGGTCCGGGACGAGCCGAGGGGAGCGGTACGCCTTGAGGCTTAGCACCCTGGGCTACTATCTCCGTCAGGCCGGTTTGGGGCTGCGCCGGAGCGGCTGGCTCACCGTGGCGGCCGTCGCCACCGTGAGTATTTCCCTCTTCCTGCTGGGGCTTTTCGTGCTCCTGGTCCTGAATCTTAACCTGATCGTCAGTTCACTGGAATCGGAAGTGGAGGCGGCGGTGTTCATCCGCCCGGATGCGCCGAGGGAGGTGCTGCCGGAACTGGAGGCGGCCCTGCGACGGCTGCCGGGCGTGAAGGAAGTCATACTGGTCCCCAAGGAGGAGGGCTTGCGGCGCCTGGCCGAGCAGTTCGGGCCGCAGCACGACCTGATTAAGGCCTTAGGCGGCAATAATCCCCTGCCCGACTACTTCCGGGTTCGCACCACCCGGCCGGAGGACGTGCCCACGGTGGCGCGGGCGGCGGAGAAGCTGCGCCACGTAGAAGAGGTACGCTACGGTCAGGGCCTGGTAGAGCGCCTGTTCCAGCTGACCGGCTGGGTGCGGGTGCTGGGCACCTCGGTAATCGTGCTGCTGGGTGCGGCGGCGGTGGGCCTGATAGCCATAGCCATTCGCATGAACGTGTTCGCCCGGAGGCGGGAGATCAGCATCATGAAGTACGTGGGCGCAACCGACTGGTTCATCCGCTGGCCCTTCTTTCTGGAGGGAATGTTCCTGGGGATTATCGGGGCGGGGATCGCCGGCTTGAGCCTGCACGCCGCCTACTCGGTGCTCATCGCCCGGCTGAAGGTAAGTCTCGCCTTCCTGCCCTTGCTCACCAACCCGGGCCAGGTGTGGGAACTGGTGGCCGCCCTGGTTCTGGGGGGCTTGGTCCTGGGCTCTCTGGGCAGCCTGATTTCCATTCGGCGTTTTCTTCAGGTGTAAAGGCTCATAAGCGCGGCGCAAGGGGCATAAGTACCATAAGGTGGCAAGGGTATTCCTAAAGTACGGGATGGTGAGGCGGCTCTGGAGAAGTGGCGGCGAGCGGGTAAGATCGTTTTGGCCATCGTCCTGGCCTGGTGCGTGTTGGTGGCGGCGGGCCTGACTTTTTTTGTCTTTGCCCACTACGGGGAAGTAACCCAGTTGCTGCGGGTGGTTTCCCTGATACAGACCCAGGCCCTGGAGCCGGCCGATACCGGTCGGCTGCTCCAGGGGGCCACCCGGGGGCTGGTGGAAGCTCTGGACGACCCTTACTCGGTCTACCTGGACCGGGAGCAGTACCGCAGCCTGACCCAGCAGATAACCGGTAGTTACGGCGGGGTGGGCCTGGTGATCGGGGTGGACGAGGAGGGCCGAATCAAGGTAATTACTCCCTTCAAGGGTACGCCCGCCCACCGGGCCGGCATTCAGAGCGGGGACCTGATAGTGCGGATAGAGGATCGCGATGCCCGCACCCTTAACCTGGAGGAAGCGGCCCGCCTCTTACAGGGTGAGCCCGGCACGCCGGTCTCCCTGGCCGTCCAGCGGCCGGGCGACGGCATACGAGAGTTCAGGATAGTCCGGGAAAGAATCGTCATCCCCACCGTGGAAGCGCGGGTGCTGGACGGGCACCCCGGCATCGCCTACCTCAACATCACTACCTTCAGCGAGCAGACACCGCAGGCTCTGGCCGCCGCCTTGAAGGAGATAGGTACCGAAAACCTGCGGGGGATCGTACTGGACCTGCGCAACAACCCCGGGGGAGAACTCACGGCGGCGGTAGAAGTAGCGGGGTACTTCGTTCCCGCCGGGCCGGTGGTGTACACCGTGAGCCGCCAGAAGTCCACCCCCTACCCTGCCTCCGGCCGCAAGCTGGACCTGCCGCTGGTGGTGCTGGTCAACGGCGGTACGGCCAGCGCGGCGGAGATCGTGGCCGGGGCGGTGAAGGATACCGGAGCCGGCCTTCTGGTGGGAGAGAAGACCTTCGGTAAGGGACGGGTGCAGAAGGTGTTCCGGTTGGACGGGGGGGCGGGCCTGAAGCTCACTACCGAAAAGTATCTTACCCCCGCCCGGCGGGATATCGACGGGAAGGGCATCGAGCCCGACCTGGTGGTAACCATGACGGCGGAGGAAACCGCCCAGGCCCTTCTTGCCGCGCCGGATCCGGCGCGCGACCGGCAGCTGCTGAAGGCGGTGCAAATCCTCGAGGGTGCCAAATCCTAGGGGAAGGAGCGCCTCCCTTGTCCTGGCTCAGTTTGGTGTCCCTGGTGCTGCTGACCTTGCTCCGTGCCCTGGCCAACCCCTTCTTCTGGCTGGTGATGCTGCTGGTAGCCGCCCAGCATTTCCGGCTGGCGCGCACCAAGAGCCGTCTCCTGGGGGTGCCGACCGAGCCTTTCTGGCTGCCGACCCTGTATTCCGCCCTCTTGGGAATAGTGGGGGGACTGGTAGGCAGCGTTCTGCTGGTGCTGCTGGGTGTCTCCCTCAGCAATACCGGGCTGGCCTATCTGTGGCCGCTGGCCATTCTCCTGATGCTGATCAGCCCCCACCTCCTGTGCTTCTCTTACGCCGGGGGCCTGCTGGCCCTGAGTTCCCTGCTCTTTGGCTTTCCGCGCCTGGAAGTGGCGCAGCTGGTGGCCCTGGTGGGGGCCCTCCACCTGGTAGAAAGCCTGCTTATCCTGCTGAGCGGGCACCTTGGAGGCATGCCCGTGTACCTGCGCCTCCCTCGGGGCGAGGTGGTAGGCGCTTTTAACCTCCAACGTTTTTGGCCCATTCCCCTGGTGGCAGGAGCCCTTTTGGAACTGCCCGAACTGGTGCCCTACGGCGTGGCCATGCCCGATTGGTGGCCCCTCATCCGGCCCGAGGGCATAGCCTCTCCGGACCAGGCGGTGTACGTGCTGCTGCCGGTGGTGGCCGCCCTGGGGTACGGGGATATAGCGGTGTCCTCGCTGCCCCGGGGCAAGAGCCGGCGTTCCGCACTGATACTGTGCGGTTACAGTCTCGCGGTCCTGGTCCTGGCCGTGGCTGCCTCCCGTTCGCCGTTCTGGGCCTTCCCGGCCGCCGTGTTCACCCCCCTCGGACACGAGCTTACCATAGTCCTCGGCCGGCGGGCGGAGATGCTCGGCCGGCCAAGGTTCGCGCCCCGGCCCGGCGGAGTAATGGTGCTGGACACGGTGTGGGGTTCCCAGGCCCGGCGCTGGGGGCTGGAGGCGGGCAGCGTGCTGAGGGGCGTTAACGGCCGGCCGGTAAGCTCGCGTGCGGACCTGGCCGCGGCCCTGGCGGTCTCCGGCCCGTATCTGGAACTGGAGTACACGGACGCCCGGGGCAAATGGCAGCGGTTGCACGTGCGCGGCGACGCCAGGCGGCCGCTGGGCATAATTCCGGTTCCGGAGCCGGGGGATCCTCCCCTGGTGGAGTGGGGGACGGGTTCACTATTGCGGCGGTTGTTCAGGAAGTAAACATGGGAAAGGAGGTAGCAGGTCCGGGTAGACGTGCACTGATCGCCTTTGTCCGGTGGTATATTTCTTGCATTAGTTTCGGGCGGTATTCTTCTCACAAAAGGAGGGAAGGGTATTGAATATCGTAGTACTACTCAAGCAGACCTTCGACACCGAAGCCAAAATCGAACTAACCGCCGACGGAAAGATCAGCAGCGCGGGAGTAAACCTCATCATAAACCCCTACGACGAATTCGCGGTGGAAGAAGCCCTCAAGCTTAAGGAGAAGTTCGGAGGGGAAGTAGTGGTAGTCAGCGTGGGCGGTGCCCAGGCCCAAGACGCCATCCGCCAGGCGCTGGCCATGGGCGCGGACCGCGGGGTGCTGGTGCAGGACCCCGCCCTGGAAGGCGCCGACCATGCCGGGGTGGCCCAGGCCCTGGCCAAGGCGGTTTCCACCCTCTCCTACGACCTCATCCTGACCGGCTGGGTGGCCATAGACGACAATGCCGCCCAGGTTCCCGGCCGGGTGGCGGAAATCCTTAACCTTCCCCAGGTCAACCTGGCGGTCAAGGTAGAGGTGGACGGCAACCGGGCCACGGTGCACCGCGAGGGAGAGGGGGCTACCGAGATCCTGGAGGTTCCCCTGCCCGCCCTCATCACCGCTCAGAAAGGGCTCAACGAGCCGCGCTATCCTTCCATGAAAGGCATCATGCAGGCCAAAAAGAAGCCCATCCAGCAGCTCAGCCTGGCCGATCTGGGTCTTTCCGCCGACGCCGTGGGAGCCGCGGCGGCCAAGGTCACCGTTACTTCTTACTCCCTGCCGCCCAAGCGGGCGGGCGGCCGGCTGCTGGAGGGAGAGCCGCAGGATCAGGCTCGGGAACTGGTGCGCCTGCTGCGCGAAGAAGCGAAGGTTATCTAAAAGGGGGTAGGGGAGCTTGGCAACGGCAGTATTAGTCTTCGCAGAGCACAAGGAAGGACAGTGGCGGAAAGTCACCGCCGAGCTGCTCACCCGGGGCCGGGCGTTCGCCGACCAGCTGGGCGGCGAACTGGGGGCCGTGCTTCTGGGCCAGGGCGTGGCCGGCATGGCCGGGAGCCTGGGTCAGTACGGCGTGGACAAGGTCTACCTGGCGGACGACGAGCGCCTGGCCAACTATACCACCGACGCCTATACCTCGGTGGTGGCCGACCTGATAAAGTCCCTGCAGCCGCAGCTGGTACTCTTCGGTCATACCGCCCTGGCCAAGGACCTGGCTCCCAGGGTGGCCCAGCGGCTGGGCGCCGGCCTGGTAACCGACTGCACCGGGCTGGAACTGGCCGGCGGCAAGGTGCGTTTCGTGCGCCCCATTTACGCCGGCAAGGCCATTACCCAGGGTGAGGTTTCGGGTCCTCCGGCCATGGTTACGGTACGGCCGAACGTGCTGGGCGTGGCCGAAGTGGGTGCCCGCACTCCGGAAGTGGTGAGCCAGCCGGTACAGCTCGATCCGGGCAGCCTGCGGCAGCTGGTCAAGGACATCGTCAAGAAGGCCACCGGGCGGGTCGAGCTGACCGAGGCCGACATTATAGTCTCGGGCGGCCGGGGCATGAAGGGTCCGGAAAACTTCAAGATCCTGGAGGAACTGGCCGACGTGCTGGGCGCCGCGGTGGGAGCTTCCCGCGCCGCAGTGGACGCTGGCTGGCGGGATCACGATGACCAGGTGGGCCAGACGGGCAAGACGGTTTCTCCCACCCTGTATATCGCCTGCGGGATCTCCGGTGCCATCCAGCACCTGGCGGGAATGCAGTCCTCCAAGTATATCGTGGCCATCAACAAGGACCCGGAGGCGCCGATCTTCCAGGTGGCCAACTACGGCATCGTCGGCGACCTCTTCACGATCGTGCCCCTGCTGACCGAGGAGTTCAAGAAGGCCTTACAGTAAACCTCACCCCTCTCATGCCTCTAGATCCTGGGGCCGTTTTCAATACGGCCCCCCCTTTTTCTAAGGGTGCGGTGTCGAACAGGCGGGGCTATCGGCAGCAGCAGGCGGTTTCGGCACTGGCACCGCCTTCCCGCCCCGCATACGGCGCTGCGGGGGCCAGAGGCCGCCGGCCGAGGTCGGACCGGTCTGGGCAGGGGTTGAAGCCGAGGCATTTTGTGGATATATTTAGGGCTGGTACGGCATCAAATTTTGGAAGGAGTCAACCTGATGAAAGCCAGCGCATCCGAGCGCCGGGCGGAGATCACCCTTCGGCTCTCGGAATTCGAGTTCCCGCCCATGCAGGACGTGCTTCTGGTGGGCAAACGGGCGCCCATCGGGCCGGAGGCGGCCAGACGCATGGTAGACGCCCTCTCGCCCGAGCAGTACGAGGTTCTGCCCCTGGATCACGCCGTGCTCGAGGCGGCGGTTATCCGCAAGAATCTGTTGCGCATGGTGCCGGCGGAGAAGCTCCTGCCCTTCCTGCTGGAAGAAGGGGGGAAGATCGCCCACGAAAGCGCCATAGTCAAGGCCCAGGTGACCGTAACCGTCGAGGCCACTAGGACGGTGGAGCTATGAGCGCCTCGGTAGCCGATATCATGTGCCGGGAAGTCATTACCGTAGGCCCCCTGGAGAGCGTGGCCCGGGCGGAGGGCCTGATGCGCGCCCACCGGATCGGCGGGCTTCCGGTGCTGGAAGACGGCCGGTTGGTCGGCATCATCACCTCCCGGGACGTCCGCGCTTCCCACCCCAACCGCCTGGTGACGGATGCCATGACCCGCAATCCCGTCGTCGTTTCCCCCCAACTCTCCCTTTGGGAAGCCAAGGAAGTGCTGGAAAAGAACCGGATCGAAAGGCTCCCCGTGGTCGAGGGCGGCCGGCTGGTGGGCATCGTCACCAAGGCTGCCCTTTACGCGGAGCTGGGCAAGTATTGGGACGCCCTCACCGGCCTGAGCAAGAGCGAGTACCTCCTGGAAAGGGCCAGGTGCTTCTTGCTTCAGGGACGGGAGATAGCGGTCCTGTTTTTCGACCTGGACGATTTCGGCCGGGTGAACAAGCTGTACGGCCACGCCGTGGGGGATGAGGTCATCCGCCAGACCGGCGGGCTCCTGCAGGCTCTGATGCCCCCGGAGGCCGGCCTCTGCCGTTACGGCGGGGACGAGTTCGCCGCTGTGCTCGGCGCTACGCTGGATCAGGCTCGGGAGCTGGGCCTGCGGGCGGTGGCCCGGGTGGAGGAAGCCGAGTGGCCGCTGGGAATAAGGATCAGCTTGTCCGTGGGCATTGTCGGCGGAAGGCGCGCCGCGGCACGGCCGGACGGAAACTGGCGCTTCGGGGTAAAAGAGCTGCTCAATCTGGCCAGCCTGGCCTGCACCCGGGCCAAGCGCCAAAAGAGCCGGATAGCGGTGGCCGACACTCTTCAGCTCGTCAGGGGCTGAACCTAACCCGGCCGCCGGAGAAGGGCGACCGAGGCACCCGAAATCAGGCGCTGGTAGTGCTCGGCCAGGCGCTGCGCCGTGCGTTCGGCGGAGAATTCTTCTACCGTGACCTGCGTCTGCCGGGCCATGGCCGCGCGCCGGGATTCGTCGCTTACTAGCTCTGCCACTCGGGCGGTAAATTCTTCTAGGTTGAGGGCGGTAAGGTAGCCGTCCACCCCCGAGTTCACCATGTCTCTTACCCCGGCGGCGTCCACCGCCACCACCGGCAAACCGGCGGCCTTGGCCTCGGCCAGGACCACCCCCTGGGTTTCGGTGACGGAAGCAAAGACGAATAGATCGGCGCCGGCGTAGCAGTGCACCACCTCTTCCGGCGGAAGGGTGCCGGTGAAAACGGTCTCCTCCGCCACTCCCAGCTCCGCCGCCAGCCGCTTGGTTTCCTCCTCGGCGTTGCCACCTCCCACCAGCACCAGCCGCAAGGGCGGAAGGCCGGCCAGGCGCCGCAGACGGGCGAAGCTTTTCAGCAGGAAGGGCAGGTTTTTCTCCCTGCCCAGGCGACCCACGTAGAGCAGGATCTTGGCCTCCGGCGGCAGGGTGTAGCGTTGCCGCAGTCGATTGCGGTCGCCCCGGCGGAAGCGTTCCAACTCGATCCCGGTAGGCACTACCGCCAACGGCGCGGTTACTCCTTGGCGGCGCAGCAGGTCGGCAATCTGGGTAGTGGGGGTGATCACCAGGTCGCAGCGGTTGCAGAAGCGGCGGGTATACTGACGCACCACTCGCCGGGATAGTTCGGGGAAGAAAGGCACGTAGTGAACGTACTGATCGTAAAGGGTATGATAGGTAAAGACCAGGGGAAGACCGTGCCGCCGGGCGGCGTCCGCTCCCAGGGAGCCCAGAAGAAAAGGCGAGTGCACGTGAATTAGGTCTAGTTTCAGCCGGCGCACCGTGTTTCCCAGGCTCAGGGATAGGGGCAGGGCCAGGCGGAAGTCGCGCTGGGTGACTGCGGGCACACTGGCGAACCGGAACACTCCTTCTTCCGGCGGCGCGTTGGGGTAGCGGGGGGCGAAGATATACACCCGGTGACCCAGGCGACGCAGGTGGGCGGTGAAGGTTTCGATGGAGCGAACCACGCCGCTGGTATAAGGCCGGTAGCTGTCGGTGAAAAAGCCAATGGCCAGGCTCACCCCGGTTCCCCCTCTTTCCCCTGCCGATTCTCAAGGTCGGTTCGCACGCGCTCCTTGAGTTTGCCCGGCCGGCGCTCCTGGCTCACTGGCGGGTCACCGTCTCGCCTGGGGCGGTTACGGGTGCTCCCCGTTCGTACTGTCACCCCGCCGGCCAAGCTAGCGCTCGGTCTTCGCCCTCCGGCGGGCTTCCGGCGCAGGCGCCGTCCGTAGCGCCGCGCCGCTACGGCCATCCATGGCCTACGGCCCGCCTCTGAGCTTGCCCTCGCCAAGCTCGGCACCCGGCGAGGTTCCAATGTACTCCGGGGAGACCCGTAACCGCCCGCCGACCCAAAACCGGGAAAACTTAGGAGCGTCGGCCCGGTCTCCCACCCGCCGAAGCCCTGCTAGCGTCGCCGGCCACCGGCGGCCCTGCGGGCCTGACCCCCGCTTTTTCTTTGCGCCCGGCCGGCTTCCTCGGCCTGATGCCGCAGCTCGATGATGGCATCGCGCAGCTCTGCGGCGCGCTCAAACTCTAAGTTCTTTGCCGCCTGGCGCATCTCCTGCTCCAATTTCTTGATTAGGGCCAGCAACTCCTGCCGGCCCTTAGCCTCCCGGGCCTCGGTAAGATAGTGCACCCGGGGCTCGGCCACCTTGGAGATCTCCAACAGGTCCCGGATGCCCTTCTGCACCGTTTGGGGGGTAATGCCGTGCCGGCGGTTGTATTCCATTTGCAGCCGGCGCCGGCGTTCGGTCTCCTCTATGGCCCGGCGCATGGACTCGGTAACCGTGTCCGCGTACATGATCACCGTGCCCTCGGCGTTGCGGGCGGCGCGGCCCATGGTCTGGATCAGAGAGCGCTCGGAGCGGAGGTAGCCTTCTTTGTCCGCATCCAGTATGGCCACCAGGCCTACCTCGGGCAGGTCCAGCCCCTCCCGCAAGAGGTTGATGCCCACCAGCACGTCGAATTCTCCCAGCCGCAGGTCCCGGATAATCACCATGCGCTCCAGGGCGTTGATCTCCGAGTGCAGGTAGCGCACGCGGATGCCGGCCTCCTGCAGGTACTCGGTCAGGTCCTCGGCCATGCGCTTGGTCAGGGTGGTGACCAGCACCCGCTGCTTCTTGGCCACCCGCTTGCGGATTTCGCCTATGAGGTCGTCTATCTGGCCCCGGACCGGCCGCACGTGGATCTCCGGGTCCACCAGGCCGGTGGGCCGCACGATCTGCTCCACGATCTGCCGGCTGTGGGCGAGCTCATAAGGGCCCGGGGTGGCGGAAACGAAGACTACCTGGTTGATGCGGGCCTCGAACTCTGCGAACTTTAGAGGCCGGTTATCTAAGGCCGAGGGCAGGCGAAAGCCGTAGTCCACCAGGGTTTTCTTGCGGGAGTAGTCGCCCTCGTACATGCCGCCGATTTGGGGCACGGTGATGTGGGACTCGTCGATGAACAGCAGCATGTCCTCGGGGAAGTAGTCCAGCAGGGTGTAGGGCGGCTCCCCCGGCAGCCGGCCGGTGAGGTGGCGGGAGTAGTTCTCGATGCCCTTGCAGAAGCCTATCTCCCGCATCATTTCCAGGTCGTAGCGGGTGCGCTGCTCCAGCCTCTGGGCCTCAAGCAGCTTGCCCTGGGCACGAAGCTCGGCCAGACGCTCCTCCAGTTCCTCTTCTATGGCCGCCAGAGCCCGCTCCATCTTGTCCTGAGGAGTGACGTAGTGGCTGGCCGGGAAAACCACCGCGTGTCGAAGCGCGCACAGCACCTCGCCGGTGAGGGGGTCGAACTCCAGGATGCGCTCCACTTCGTCGTCGAAGAACTCGATCCGCAGGGCCCGCTCGCTAAAGGAAGCCGGGTAAATCTCCAGCACGTCCCCCCGCACCCGGAAGGTGCCCCGTTTGAAGTCATAATCGTTGCGGTGGTACTGGATGTCCACCAGCCGCCTTAGGACCGCGTCCCGGTCGTAGCTTTGGCCCTCCCGCAGCGAGAGCATCAGGTCGCGGTAGTCCTCCGGCGAACCCAGGCCGTAGATGCAGGACACGCTGGCCACGATGATCACGTCGCGGCGCTCGAAAAGCGCTGCCGTGGCCGAATGCCGCAGCTTGTCTATCTCCTCGTTGATGGAGGAGTCTTTCTCGATGTAGGTGTCGGTCTGGGGGATGTAGGCTTCGGGCTGGTAGTAATCGTAGTAGCTCACGAAGTACTCCACCGCGCTGTCGGGGAAGAACTCCTTGAACTCGCCGCAGAGCTGGGCGGCCAGGGTCTTGTTGGGCGCGATTACCAGGGTGGGCCGCCGCATCTCGGCGATGACGTGGGCCATGGTAAAGGTCTTGCCCGAGCCGGTGACGCCCAGAAGGGTCTGCATGCGGTAACCCTTTCTTAACCCCTCCACCAGTTGGGCAATGGCCTTGGGCTGGTCCCCCCGGGGCGCCAGATCGGTTTTCAGCACAAACCGACCCATGGCGTCACCTCCAAAGCTATTCTAGCCTCTCCGGCCTGGAAGGGCAACCCGTCCGCCTAGCTTGCCCCCTTGGAAACGAACAACACGCTCGGAAGCCCCTCAAAGTGAGAGTCGCTAGTTATGACCTGGGCTTGGTGAGCCTGGGCGGTGGCGTACACCACCGCGTCGGCCAGAGGCAGTTTCCACCGGATCGAGGTTTCGGTGGCGGCCAGGCTTAGCCGAAAGTCTAAGGGAACGATCCTGGTCTGATGCATTGCTTCTATCTGAGCCCGTGCTTCTGCTAGTTCTGCTGCCTCTTCGGGACTGATCTCTTCAAGCGGCCAGACCATGGATTCCAGGATGATCCACAGAGCCTGCACCTGCTCATCGGCTAGCCGATCAATAAGGGCTTTGACGTGTTCGCGCGGAACTTCCCCTAGTCTCACCCCAGGGCATTATAGCACGCCCTCACCCCGCCTACCACCGTCACGGGGCAGACGAACCCTTGGCTCCTTCCCGCCGTCATCAAGTCAACAGGCAGGGCCGGCTGGCTCAGCGCTCCTGCGTGGTCTCCCTACCGATTTCCTCCTGAAGGAACATGCTCAAAAGGCGCCCCTCCTCGCTTTGTCGGGACCGGGGCCGAACCACCTGGTAGGCCAGCAAGGGGAGATCTACGGGTGGGCGCAACTCTACCAGGTGGCCATGGCGGATGTCCTCTTCCACGGCGATACGGTGGGTCACCGCCGCCACTTTGGAGGTCTTCGCCGTGGCCTTCACCGCCTCCGGGTGGCTGGCCTCCAGGAGCACCTTGGGCCTTACCCCCAGGCCGTCAAAATAGGCGTCGATTACCCGGCGAACGAAGGTGTTCTCGATGGGGAGCACCAGGGGAAGCTGCTCCCAGTGGGGGGACAGGAAGGGATCGGAATCGGCCAGGGCCGGGTTGGCCACCACGGTGAGCGCCTGGGTGAACACGAAGTCCTGGATCACGTCCGGAACCGCCACCTGGGTAGGGAACACGGCGACGTCGTACCGGTGCTGGCGGAACGCGGTCATCATAGTGGCGGCGTCGGTTTCCACTATCACCCGGACGGATAGGCTGGGAAAGCGGGCCTGAAACTCGCCCAAAAGCTTGGGCAGGAGGTAGATGCCTATGGTGGTATTGCTGGCTACGGTAATGGTGCGGCCGCCCGCCTCGCCCACGGCGTTCAGGTAGCGGAGATCGGTAGTGAGCTGCTCCAGGCTGTTCAGCACTTTGGTGGCTACCTGGTACACCAGTTTTCCGGCGCCAGTCAGCTCTACTCCTTTGGTGCCGCGGTGGCGCGCGAACAGCGGATGGCCTAGCTCTTCTTCAAGAGCCTTAATCTGGGCGCTTATGGCGGGCCGCGAGATGTGCAGGTTATCGGCGGCGCGGCCAAAACTCGCAGTGCGCACAATTTCGCAGAATACGGCCAGCTGGTGCAGGGTCATGTCGGCTACCTCTACAAAGGTAACTTTTTGGTTACCGATCCCATTATAACAAATTGCAATAGACGCTTCAATATTCCTGAATTAACATCCTGTTTAAACAAGGAACTGCCATAGCGGGGCATGAGGCGGCGGACGGTCTACTCTACGGCCCAGTGCCCGGGACGGCTGCCACTTTGCTCTACCCTGCCCAGACCGGGAATGCCCGGCTTAAGAAAGAGGTGGTAGACGGTGACGCTTCACCAATTCCTGGTCTTTCTCACCGTGGTGGACGAAGGTAGTTTCTCGAATGCCGCCCGTAGGCTGAACATATCCCAGGCTGCTGTGAGCGCCCAAATCAAGGCCCTGGAGAAGGAATTGGGGCAGGTTCTGCTGGCAAGGAGGGCGGGGGTAGGTAAACCCAAGTTGACTCCGGCGGGAAGGCTGACCTACAAGGCGGCGGCCACAGTGGTCAGGGTAGTCGGTGGTCTGGCAACTCAGCTCAAGGGACTGGAGACCGGAATAACGAAGGAACTGCCGGGAGAGCGGATTGCAGTGGCGGCCGATCCCTTGGTGGGGCTGTATCTCCTTCCTCGGCTGGGCGCGGAGTTCCGCCGTTGTCATCCGGGCGTAGAGGTGCGGGTGCTGACCGATACCGACCTGGAGGCCGTCTGGGGAGTCTTGCGCCGGGGAGGATGCGACCTGGGCGTGGTTCCCGCGGACCTTTCTACCCCTGGCTGTGCCGTGGAAGGCAGCCTTAGCCTAGAGCTTGTGGCCGTGGCCAACCCGCGGTTGGTGGGCTCCGAAGGGGTCCTTGATTGGTCGCGCCTGCCCATGGTGTTGCCGTCCCGGGGAACCGCGCTGCGACAGATACTGGACGCCTACTTGGCTTCGCTGGGCATAGAGCCCCGCCTGGTGGCCGAGGTAAGTCACCCCGAAGACGCACGCAAGGCGGTGAAAGGCCGCGCCGCGGCCACGGTAACGCATGCTGTAGTAGTGGAGGAGGAACTGGCGCTAGGGGGCCTGGTTAAAGTGGAGCCTCCCGCTCCTCTTCCTGCGTACGAATACAAAGTGGTACGCCCCCGCACCCGTTTTCGAGTGCCCGTCCAGGAGTTCTGCCGGTTTCTCCGTGAGCGTTTAGGGGGCCGGTCCCTGGGGAAGGGCCCCGATACGGAAGGCTGACGGCAGCGCAAAAGGTAAGCAATCGGTTACTACTTCGTTAGAGCAAGCTGTAATAGACGCCTTAATATTCTTGCATTACAATTTATCCTGCCACGAGCGGCGGCCGGCGCTTGACCACGAGGGACCGCGGATATTAACCAGAGCCGAAGCAGGGAGGAAGCATATGGAAGTAAGGGTAAGGCAAAAGCGCATCGACGAAGATGAATTCTTGAAGATGCGGGAAAGTGTGCTCTCCTTGTGGCCTACCGGCAAGGAAGTGGACCTGGACGAGGCGGTGGAGTACCAGAAGTCCCTTCCGGACAGCAAGCGGTTTCACAAGGTGCTGGAGCGGCTGCGGGCGCAAGGAAAGACGGTGGTTTTCCCCCGGGCGGGCACGCCGCTGGTGGAAGACGAAATCGAGCTGGTTCAGGCCCTGGTGGCCTCCGGGGTGCCGCTCATACCTGTGACCACCGACAGCTACACCCGGAACCTGCAGTTTGAGAAAGTGGAGCAGGCCCTGGAAGAGAGCAAGAAGCGGGGCAAGCCCATGCTCAACGGTTACCCCATTATTAACCACGGGGTTAAGACTACACGCAGGGTGGTAGGGGCTTGCGACGGCGCCTTCAATCCCCGCTGCTCCATGAAGGCAAACAGCCTGGTGGCGGAAATCGCCTTCGCCTCGGGCATGACCGCCATGCCCTCTAGCTTTTTCGCCTGGTTCGGCAGCTACGAGAAAAAGGCCACCATCGAGGAGTGTATCCAGACCGCTCAGTACGCCTTCCGCCTCATGGGCTATTACGCCGACCGGGGGGTAATCATCTCTACCGACTGCCACGGCTGGCTACCCAACGGCGTTTTCCCCATAAGCGTGAACGCCGCCTGCCTGATAATCGAGGCCCTGGTGGCGGCGGAGCAGGGGGCAAAAAGCGTTATCCCCCTGGTGGAGTGTCACGGTTACCTGCCCCAGGACCTGGCCTGGATCCGGGCCGTGCCGCGACTGCTTAGAACCTATCTGGACCGGCTCGGGTACACTGAGGTAATGATCCCGGGCACCATCGCCTGCCAGGTGCCCTTGTACGCCGTGCCCCAGGACCTGGGCATGGCCTTCGGCTATCTCACCTACACGGCCCTGGTAGGCGCCCTGGCCAAAGTGGAAGCGGTTTCGGTGCGGACGGTGGACGAGGGGGTGGGCGTGCCCACCAAGGAGGCCCACGAGAGCAGCTACCGGGCGGCCAACTGGATATTCGAGGTGGTGCGGACCCAGAAGCTGGCCGATCTAGACGACGAGGACATCCGGCTGGAAGAAAAGATCACCGAGGCCGAGATCACCGCCATCCTGGACCGGGTGCTGGACCTGGGCGACGGGGACATAGTGGTGGGCGCGATAAAGGCGGTAGAGGCCGGGGTCTTAGACTCGCCCTTCCCGCTGAACGTGCATGCCAGGGACCGGGTGCTGGGCGTGCGAGACCTACGCGGCGCCTGCCGTTACGTGGAGTTCGGCAACCTGCCGATCCCGGAGGAGATCAAGGACTTTCACCGGCAGAAGGTGGCGGAAAGGGAGCGGGCGGAGGGTAGGAAGATGGACTTTTACGTAGCCGTAGAAGACTTCTGGGCCTTCAGCCAGGGAAGGATCCTCGGGGTACCGGCCCGCAAGTAGCCCCGGCGGTAGGGGAGGTGCGCAACGGTGAAAGATCGGCCCACGGTAGTGACCGGCACGGTAGGAGTAGACGCCCACGTAATCGGAACCAAGATCCTCTCCCGCGCTCTTAGGGAGGCCGGGTTCAACGTGGTGGAACTGGGGGCCCAGACTCCGCCGGAGGAGTTCATCAAGGCCGCCCAGGAGACGGACGCCGACGCCATCCTGATGAGTTCCCTGTACGGCATGGCCGAACTCGACCTCCAGGGTTTTAAGGAGAAGTGCATAGAGGCGGGGCTGGAGGATGTGATTCTCTACATCGGCGGCATCCTGGGGATTTCCCGGCACGACTTCAAGGAAGACGAAGAAAAGTTCAAAAAGCTGGGCTTCGACCGGGTTTACCCGCCGGACGTGGACATCCAGGCGGCCATAGAAGACCTGCGCCGGGATCTCAAGGCCAGGGGCAAGCTTTAAAGGGGAGCCCGGTATGGGCGAAGTTCGGGTATTCATCGACTTCGGCAGCACCTTCACCAAGGTAGTGGTCTTTGACCTGAGCAAAGAAGAGCTGCTGGCGCGGGTTCAGGTTCCCTCTACCGTGGACCGGGACATCACCATCGGGCTGGAGGAGGCCTGGAGACTGGTCCGCGCCGAGGTGGGCCTGGGCGAAGAAGAGCTAAGGCAGGCCGTGGCCTGCAGCAGCGCCGCCGGAGGCCTGCGGGTGGCCTGCGTGGGTCTGGTCCCGGAATACACCACCGAGGCCGCCCGCCTGGCCGCCCTGGGCGCCGGAGCGAAGATCGTGGGCGTGTACTCCTACGAGCTTTCGGAGGCGGAAGCGGCGGAGGTGGAGGAGCTGGTTCCGGACATCGTCCTCCTGACCGGGGGCACGGACGGCGGCAACCGGAAGGTCATCCTGCACAACGCCCGCCTCCTGGCCCGGACAGGCGACCGGATAAAGAATATCGTGGTGGCGGGCAACAAGGCGGCCCACGACGAGGTCAGGCAGATCCTCGGCGGGGCGGGAAAAAACGTCATTCTCACCCGCAACGTGATGCCGGAATTCGGCCGGCTGGAGGTAGAGCCCTGTAACCGCACCATCCGGGAACTCTTCTTAAGCCGCATTACCGAGGCCAAGGGTATAGCCCGGGTGCGAAGCCTGATCCGGGGCGTGGTCATGCCCACCCCGGCGGCGGTGCTGGAGGCGGCCCGGCTTCTGGCGGAGGGCGCGGGCGACTGCCCCGGCCTGGGGGAACTGCTGGTAGTGGATGTGGGCGGCGCCACCACCGACGTCTACTCTGTGGCCAGGGGGCTGCCCACCAACCCGGCGGTGGTTACCGTGGGTCTGGCCGAGCCCTACGTCAAGCGCACCGTAGAAGGCGACCTCGGAATGGTGCATAATCTCGAAACCTTAAGGGAAATCGTGGGCGCGGGGGAAGAGCCGGAGGGCTTTGCCGAGGCTCTCGGCGATCTGGCGGCCCGGAGCGGCATTCCCCGGACGGAGAGAGAGGTAGAGACTCAGATAATGCTGGCCCGCGCCGCGGTAAAGACGGCGGTGGACCGCCACGCTGGCCGGCTGGAGGCGCGGGTTTCGCCTCAGGGCGAGTTTCTGCTGCAGCGGGGCAAGGACCTAACCGGGGTGGGCTGGGTGGTGGGCACCGGCGGTCCGGTGGCCTTCTCGGCGGCACCCCGGCGGGTGCTGGAAGGGGCGCTCTTCCGGCCGGAGGAGCCCATGCTGCTCAAGCCCAAGGCCCCCCGGTTCTTGGTGGACCACCACTATATAATGTTCGCCCTGGGGTTGCTGGCTCAGGCCGAACCGCTCAAGGCGGCGCGGCTGATGCGAAAGTACCTGGTGCCGATATAGCGCGTTTCGGCGGTGGGAATACCTGGTACGCCAAAGGGGGCGCGAGAATGGGCTTCTACGTAGGAGTGGACGTAGGCGGGACCTTCACCGACGGCGTGGCCCTGGATGATGCCGGAAGGCTCTACCACGCCAAGTCTCCTACCACCCGGGAGGACCCAGTGGCGGGCATGCTCAACACTCTGGCGGTACTGGCCGCCGAGTGCGGCCTGAGCCGCGAGGAGTTTCTAGCCTCAACCGTTCGGCTCAGCCTGGGCACCACCATCGGCACCAACCTCATCGTGGAGCGCAAGGGCGCCCGCACCGGGCTCCTGGCTACCGCCGGTCATGGCGACGCCATCCTTATGATGCGGGGCTCGGGCCGCACGGTGGGGCTGGAGCCGGAAATGTACTTTCACCCCCAGACCACGGACAAGCCGGAGCCGCTGGTACCGCGTAACCTCATCCGGGAGATCAACGAGCGCATCGACTACGCCGGCCGGGTAATAGTGCCTCTGAACCCGGAGGAAGTAGAGGCGGCGGTGCGGAGCCTGGTCGAAGAGGGCGGAGTAACCGCCATCGCCATCGCTTTCCTATGGTCCTTCAAGAACCCGGTACACGAGCGGCAGGCGGCGGAAATCGTCCGCCGCGTAGCCCCGCAGGTGTACGTGTCCTGCTCGCACGAGGTGGCACCGCGGCTGGGCGAGTACGAGCGCACGGTGGCCACGGTCATCAATTCCTACATTGACCCGCCCTCGGCCGCCTACCTGGCCGGCGCTGCCGAGCGCCTGAAACAAGCCGGCCTGAAATCCCCGCCGCTGGTGATGCAGGTTTCGGGCGGGGTGGTGCCGGCAGAGGCGGCGGCCTCGGTTCCCCTTACCTCCTTGGGATCGGGTCCGGTGGGCGGCCTAATGGGGGCGGCGGCCCTGGCGCGGCGGCTGGGCCACGACTACGTGGTGGCCACCGACATGGGCGGCACCTCCTTCGACGTGGGCCTGATCGTCCAGGGCGAGCCGCTGGGCACCGAGGACAACGTAATCAACCGGTACCGCTACCGCTTGGCCCAGTTGCAGGTGACCTCTATTGCCTGCGGGGGCGGAAGCATAGCCCGGGTGGACCCTTACAGCCGTTCCCTGCGCGTGGGGCCGGAGAGTGCGGGCTCCAACCCCGGGCCGGTCTGCTACGGCCGGGGCGGGAGCGAGCCCACGGTCACCGACGCCGACCTGGTGGTGGGCCTGCTCTCGGCGGAGAGCTTCCTGGGAGGGCGCATGCCCTTGGACAAGGATGCCGCCGTGCGGGCCCTGGCCGCCCTGGGCCGGCAGGTGGGACTGGAGCCGGAAGAAGCTGCCGCCGGCATCCTGCGGATAAACAACACCAAGGCGGCGGAGCTGATCCGGCAGCGGACCGTGGTTCGCGGTTACGATCCCCGCGACTTTGTAGTCTACGCCTATGGGGGTGCAGGTCCGCTGCACGCCTTCGCCTTCGCGCCGGAACTGGGGGTTAAGGAGGTAGTGATCCCCCTGGGCAACGGCGCCTCTACCCTTTCCGCCTACGGGTGCGCCACCTCGGACCTGGTGCGGGTGCTGGAGGCCGAGGAGCTGTTCTCCCATCCCTTTGACCTAGACGGGCTGAACCGGGTCTTGAGCCGCCTGGAGGCCGAGGCCCTGGCGGCCATGGCCCAAATAGGCCAGGACCCCGGGGGGGTGGAACTGGAGCGCTTCGGCCTGATGCGCTACCGGGGCCAGTGGCTGCACCACTTACTGATACACCTGCCCGGGGGATACCTGGGGCCCGACGAGGCGGACAAAGTGGTGGAAGACTTTCGCACCACCTACGACCGCCTTTACGGAAAGGGCGCGGGCCTGGTTTCCCAGGGTATAGAAATGTTTACCGTCCGGGTGCGGGCCCGGGCGCGACTGGGCCGTCCGCTGCTGGCGGGTCGGGAGGAGACGGAGGCCGGAATACCGGAGCAGGCCCGGCGGGAATCGCGGCCGGTGCTTTGGCCGGAGAGCCTGACCTGGTTGGAAACCCAGGTGTATGACGGCAGGCTTCTCCAACCCGGTAACGAGGTGCCCGGACCGGCGGTAGTGGAACTCCCCCATACTTCGGTTCCGGTAGCGGCCGGTCAGAAGCTGATATGCGACTCGCTGGGCAATTTGGTGTTGCGGTTGGAGGCAGATACTATCGGCGAAGACTTCGGTATCCGCAACGAGAAGGCTGCCGGATTGGCGGGGGAGGCATAGGGTATGGGCGAGAACCCGGCTATCGTATGGGACGGAAAGGCCCGCGGCTATCTGCCGCCGGAAACCCTGCGCATTAGTCCTAGCCTGCGCCTGCACACCTCCGGGGCGCAGGAGGTGGACCCCATCACCTACGAAGTAATTCGCAACACCCTAATGGGTATTAACTTTGAGCATGGCAATACCATCCAGAAGCTAAGCATTTCTCCTATTACCATGATCACTCGCGATTTTCAATGCACTCTACTAACCGAAAGCGGGGAAGTGCTCTGCCTGGGCCCCTATCTCCTCTACCTGGGCGTAACCTTGAGCTTCGGGACCCGGTGGATACTGGAGAACCGGAGCGCCGAACCGGGCATCGAGGAAGGCGACGTCTTTCTCTGGAACGACCCCTACGTGGGGACGGCCCACCAGCAGGACACGGCTCTGGCCGGGCCGGTGTTCTGGGAGGGAGAACTCTTCTGCTGGGTGGCTAATTGCCTCCATCTCACCGACGTGGGCGGCGCGGTCTCGGGCAGCTTCTGCGTGGGAGCCAAGAACTTTTGGGAAGATCCACCCAGCTTCCCTCCGGTGAAGTTGGTGGAGCGGGGGAAGCTGCGGGTGGACGTGGAGGACGCCTTCGTGCGCCAGTCCCGGCTCCCCAACGCGGTGCGGATGGACCTGCACGCCGCCCTGGCGGGAATTAATGTCGCCCGGGAGCGGGTGCTCCAACTGGTGCGGCGCTACGGGGCCGCCACGGTAAAAGGGGTGATGTACCGGCTCCTGGAGGCCGCAGAACGGGCCTTCCTGGAAAAGTTGCGGCATATTCCCGACGGGAGGTGGTCGGAACGGGTATATACCGAGGCGGCACTACCCGGCGACGAGCGGGTTTACGTGAGCCAAGTCAACATTACCAAGCAAGGCGACTACCTGGTGGCGGATAACGAGGGGACCTCGCCGCAAATAGGCTCGATCAACAACACCCTGGCCGGCTTTGCCGGCGCCGTGCTCCTGGCCCTTACCCTGATGTTAGGTTATGACCTGGGCGGCGCTTGCGGGGGTCTCTACCGGCGGGTAAAGTTCCGGCCGGTGCCGGGTACCATTACCTGCGCCGACTTCCCGGCGGCGGTAAGTCCTGCCGGCCAGTACAACATGCCCATGGTGGCCTCTACCGCCGTGGGAGCGGTGGCCAAGATGGTGGCCTGCGCCGACGATCCCGAGCTGAGGGCCAAAGCCCTTACCATGGTGGACGTCCACGCCGTGGGCGGAATCATCTTTAACGGAACCGACCGGCGCGGGGACTACTTCGTGGCCATGAACCCGCTGCTGGCCATTGGCGCCTTCCCGGCTTCGCCGGCTCGGGACGGGATAGACACGGGAGGAAACTACCTGGTACCCGGGATGGAGGCGGCCAACGTGGAGGAGAACGAGCTGGCCTGGCCGGTGCTCACCCTATACCGCCGTCAGAGCCCGGCCGGCGCCGCGGGCGCGGGCCGCTTCCGGGGCGGCCTGGGAGTGGAAGAGGCCATAGTGTTGCACGGGACGGAAGCGGTGGAAATGGCCATCTATATGAACGAGAGCTTCGCCAAAGGTCAGGGCCTCCTGGGCGGCAACCCCAGCGGCCGGGGTTTCTTCCGGGTGAAGCGCAACAGCAACGTTTGGGAGCTGCTGGCCGACGGGCGAGTGTCGCGCAGTCTGGGGGAAATTCAAGGGGAGGAGGTGCCAATCAGCTTCAAGGGACCGGCCATTATTCTGCGCCCCGGCGACGTCTGGAGCAACAACTTCCCCAACACCCCGGGCGTGGGCGATCCCCTGGACCGGGACCCGTATCGGGTGGCCCGGGACGTGGCGGAGGGGAAGTTAACACCCGAAGAGGCCAGGGGGGTCTACGGGGTGGTGATGGCCTCACCCTCCGAGCCCGACCTGGAAGCTACCGCCTCCTACCGGGAGGAAGCTCGCAGGAGGCGGGTGGATGGCGCGGGCAACGAGGAGAAGGGAGGTGGTCAAACGGCGCAACCGGGAACCGGGTACGCAGTGGCCGGCGGCCTCCTTAGGCTTGAGGACGGCCCGGCGGGCCCCGTCTACCGCTGCCGGTGCGGCCGTATCCTGGGACCGGCCAAGGCGAACTACAAGGATTACTGTCGGGTGAACGAGATTCCCGCTTCCGACATCGGTCCGGCATACGCCTCCTCGGACCCGGGAGCGGGCACGGCGATGCGCTTCAGGGAGTTCTTCTGTCCGAGTTGCGGAACCCGTTTGGCCACAGAGCTGGCGCGGGCTGGGGACCCGTACCTTTGGGATATCGCTCTTGACTGTTCCAATTTCGCCGATTAGGGAAATCCGGTAGCACCTAAACGCCTGGAGAGGAGGACTTGAGCATGAAAGGTCATCGCCAACTATCTGGGGTAATCCTGGCCGGGGTGCTGGCTGCCTGTGTCGGCCTGTGGAGCTGCGGCAAGGCGCCCAGCTCTCCCCAGGGAACCTCCGGCTCCCAGCAGCCCACGGAAACCAAACCCATCGAGCTAAAGATGGTAATGTTTGCCCCGGATAAGCCGCCGGGGAACACCTGGTCGCGGCAGTTTGCCCAACGGGTCGAGGAGTTGTCTAACGGTCGGCTTAAGATCAACCTGATCGGCGGCCCGGAAGCCATCCCCGCCGACGAGGCCCCGGCGGCGGTCCAGCGGGGCGTGGTGGATATGGCCGAGGCTCTGGGCTACGCGCTTAACAAGTTGGTCCCGGGATTTGACTCCGTGCATATGGCCGAGTACACTCCTGCGGAGCTACGGGAGCGGGGGCTGACCGCCTACCTGCAGGAGCAGTTCGCCGCTCAGGGGCTTTACTACCTGGGAGTATGTAAGCCGGCCGAGCCCCATGTAGTAAACATCTTTGGCTTCCGCAAACCGGTAACCAAGCTGGCGGACTTCAAGGGGCTGAAGATCGCCACCGACGGAGCGGCGGCGGCGGCCTTCGTCAAGGAATTGGGGGCCACGCCCGTGGCCATACCTCTTACGGAGTACTTCACCGCTATGGAGCGGGGCACCATAGACGGGTATACGTGCGGGATTCCGCCGGTCATAGATTTTGGTCTGGGGCCGGTCACCAAGTTCATATTGGAGGAGTCCATCTTTTCTTCCGGAGGCATGGTCTACGTAGTGAACCTCAATACTTGGAACAAACTTCCTGCGGATCTACAAGAGGTGCTGACCCAGGCGTCGATCGAGCACGAAAAGAACACCAAGCTTTGGGATGATATAGTCGCCCAAGCCAAGGCCGAGCTGGTCAAGCAGGGAGTTCAGTTCGGTAAACTTCCGCCGGACGAGGCCTTGGCTTATTACGAGGCCTTCCGCAAGACCATAATGGAGCAGGACTACCAGATCGGCAAGCGAGAGATCGTATCCAAGATCCACGAGCTCATTCTCAACCCCGATTTCTACCGGCTGAAACTCGACTACTACCAGAAGAGACAGTAACCGGGACCACCAGTCTCTCTTGCTCAGGCCGGCAAGTCCGGTAGGGAGGCGGTCCGGCGGGCGCCCTAGTCGGGGCCGGACCGGGCCGCCGATCCGACCGGACGAGAGCGGTGATTGAAAGCGGGGAGGAGAGGATAAGTTGGAGCCTCGGCAGCGCTTTTGGGTTGCGTTCGAGCGACTGGTAGACGCTTTCCTGGGGCTGGCGGCTCTGCTGGTGCTGTTCGATGCCCTGGCAGTTTCTGCCGACGTCCTGGTGCGCTACGGCGCCGACAAGAGCTGGGCAGGACTGTTTGAAATCACCGAGTACAGCCTGGTATGGATGACCTTCCTGGGGCTGGCCTGGGTAATGAGGCAGGACGGCCACGTGAGCATGGAGCTCCTGGTCCGCCGGTTAAATCCCCGGCCCCAGGCTGGTCTACGTACCTTTAGCCTCGTGGTGGGGGCAGCGGTGCTGGCGGTGGCGAGCTGGCTGAGCCTACTGGTAGTAGTCCAGGATTTCCGGGCGGCCACGCCCATGGTGAGCATTCTGCGGCCGCTCCGGTGGCCGATAGAGGCGGTAATTCCTGCCGGCCTGGTGCTGCTATTGGTGGAAACGCTGAGGAAACTGTACGGTCACCTGCGGGCGCAAGGAAACAACCCGCCCGAAGGAGAAGCCGCGACCGGGGGGCGCTAAAGCCGTGGATTGGCTGTTCGTTCTGGTATTCAGCTTCGTCTGCCTTTTCCTATGCATGTTAACCGGCATGCCCATAGCCCTGAGCTTCCTGCTCACCTGCATGATCGGCGGCTACCTGTGGTGGGGCGGGCTTAGCGGCCTTGCTCAACTGGCCACCGGGCTTTATAGCCCCGTAGCCAGCTTCACCCTGCTGCCGGTGCCCATGTTCATTCTCATGGGCGCGCTGATCTTCGAATCCGGGATGGGTACCCGGGTGGTTGACGTCCTGGACCGCCTGTTGGGCAAGCGGGTTCCGGTACGGTTGAGCGTACTGGCGGTAGGAGCCGGGGCGATACTAGGGGCCCTGATCGGGATCAGCGGCGCCTCGGCCAGTATACTGGGCAAGACCCTGCTGCCGGAGATGCTCAGGCGCGGTTACCGGGGAGAAACGAGCCTCGGGCCCATAGTGGCCAGCGGCACTCTGGCCACCATGATACCTCCTTCGGCCCTGGGCATCCTGGTGGGGGCCATGAGCGGGGTCTCCATCAGCGGGGTCCTGCTGGGAATTATTCTTCCCGGTCTACTCCTGGCCGGCCTCTATCTGGCCTACCTCTTGGTGCGGTACCGGAAAGCGCCGGTATCCGCGCCTGACGAGCGATCGGACGTTTCCTTTTCCGAGAAGGTGGTAGTGTTCGTGCGCGACCTTCTCCCCCTGGCGCTCATCATGTTCGCGGTGGTGGGAACCATCTTCATCGGCGTCGCTACTCCCTCGGAGGCGGCGGCCCTAGGGGTGGTGGCCTGCCTATTACTGGCGGCAGCCTACAGGCGCCTTAACTGGAAGGTTCTGTGGAACTCCCTGGTGAGCACCGTACACATCACCAGCATGGTCTTCTTCATCGTGGTAGGAGCGGTATGTTTCAGCCGGATCCTGGCCAGCAGCGGGGCGCTTCGCGGTTTGGTAGATCTGGCCACCTCGCTCAGCCTTCCTCCCATGTTGATCGTGGCCGCCACCCTGGCGGTAGTGTTCATTTTGGGCTGCTTCATGGACGCGGCCAGCATTACCATGGTGACCGTGCCGCTGTTCACGCCCCTGGTTTCGGCCCTAGGCGTGGACCTGCTGTGGTATGCGGTGGTTTACTTGCTGGTGGTGCAGCTCGGGCTCATAACCCCGCCCTTCGGTCTGGACGTCTACACGGTTAAGGCGGTGGCCCCGCCGGAGGTCACGCTTACCGAAGCCTTTCGGGCCGCCATGTCCTTCCTGGTGGTGGGTCTGGTGGTGGCGGCCTTGCTGTTCGCCTTTCCCAGGCTGGCCCTGCTCTTGCCGGCGATGGCGAAGGCGTAGTCGGCCGGCTCGGTGGTAACCGATTGGTTAACGCGCCGTTACGGGGAATTGTAATGGACGCTCTCATGCCCTGGGGCTAAGATTAGTCTAGGGGGTTTCCCAAAACTGTGAAACCCTCGCTACAGTAAGTTTGTGGTACTACCGCGAGGGGAGGTAATGGGCGAGATGACAGCGGTAGCGCTAGATACTGCGGCCAGAGGGAACGTTACAGGTACGCCCCAAGTTAACGGGGAAGAAATCAGAAGACTAAGCGTCGTCACGAACCGGGTCAAGAAGCTCAAGCAGGAGTGGGAAGAGGCCAGGCCCATCATTTACGTGGACGATACCCTGCTCTTTACCAAGTCTTGGAAGGAGACGGAGGGGCTCCCGGTCGACCTGCGCTGGGCTAAGGCCTTCGAGAAGAGGCTCAAAGAGTGCCCCATTACCATCCGGGATGGAGAGTTGATCGTGGGCTCGCTCACCAAGTTCGTTAAGGGAGTAAACCTCCTGGCGGCCATGAAGCCGCGCGAGGTCCTCGACATGCTTAACCGGGGACTGTTTGACCGCAAGCTCAGCGACACCGTCCCGGCGGAGATCTCGGAGGAGGACGCCCGGCGGCTCAGGGAAGATTGCGAGTACTGGGTGGCCAACATGCCCCCCAGCTACATCAACGCCGCTCTGAAGGAAACCCTGGGCGAGGATCACTTTGACCTCTTGATGGACCGGGCCATGATTTTTGAGGGCCGGGGGGTAAGGGTGGAGCCGGACCGGGGCCTGTTCGAGAACTGGGGCGCCATGGGCGGAGGCACCCCCCAGCCGCACGCCCCGGTGCTCCATAACGGCCTCAACCACATCATCGCCCTGGCCAAGGCGGAAATGGAAAAGGTGCTGGCCGAAGGGGCGGGAGTGCCGGACGGGAACGGCGGCGTGGCCGCTTCCACGGCGGTGGCCTACCGCAAGTACGTGCTGCTGCAGTCGATAATCATCTGCTGCCAGGCGGTGATCGACTTCGCCCGCCGCCATGCCGAGCTGGCCCGCAGCCTGGCGGCGAAGGAGACCAACCCGGAGCGCAAGAAGGAGCTGGAGAAAATCGCCGAGCACTGCGAGTGGGTGCCGGCCAACCCGCCGCGCAGCTTCTGGGAGGCGCTCCAGTCCCTCCGGTTCCTGCACCTGGCCTGCTATAAGGAGAGCCCGGAGCGGGCAGAGCACGGCCTGGGCCGCCTGGACCAGATGCTCTGGCCCTACTACGAAAAGGACCTGAAAGAAGGCAAGATCACCCGCCAGCAGGCGGCGGAGCTGCTGGGCTGCTTCTGGCTCAAGACCCGGGAGGCCGAGAACCTGGTGAGCATCAAGCGGGAGCACCGGGCGGCGCCGGGTACGCTCCTGCCCAACGTCACCATCGGCGGCCGGGACGAGCGCGGTCGGGACGTGACTAACGAGCTTTCCTGGATGGTTCTGGAAGTAATGCGGCAGATGAAGCTCTCGGAGCCGGCGGTCTACGTCCGCTACCACGACGGCATGAGCAAGGACTTCCTGCTCTTCGCCTTGGAGTGCTGCCGGGACTTCGGCGGCGGCAACCCGGCCTTCCTCAACGACGCCCTGGGCACGGCCCGTTACCTGGCCCGGGGGGTGAAGGTGGAGGACGCCGTGGACTGGCACGCCAGCGGCTGCCTGGCCTACAACCTGGAGTGCGCCGAGCACCCCAGCGGGAAGTTTAACCTGAACCAAGCCAAGATCTTCGAAATCACCCTCTACAACGGCTTCGATCCCCGCACCGGAAAGCAGGTGGGCCTTAAGACCGGGGACGTGACCCAGTTCACCTCCATAGAGCAGCTCTACGAAGCCTTCCTCAAGCAGGTGGACTACTTCGCCGAGAGGATGCGGAAGCACTACTTCGTCTGGTGGAGCGTGGAGATGGAGAACGCGCCGCGGAGCGGCTGGCGGGCGGCCATGCTCTACGAGGACTGCATCCCCAAGGGGCTGACCCCCAGGGAGGGCGGCGCCCGTTACCCGGTGACCTGCATGGCCTGGGTGGGCGACCGGGGGCTGACCGACGTGGCCGACAGCCTGGCGGCCATCAAGTACCTGGTCTTCGACACCAAGCAGGTTACCATGGCCGAGCTGCTGGAGGCCCTGAAGAATAACTGGGAGGGGCACGAAGACCTCCGGCAGAAGTGCCTCAAGGCACCCAAGTACGGGAACGACGACGACTACGTGGACGAGATCTTCAACTACATCTCCATGAAGGTGCAGCAGATCCTGCTCAGCCGGCCGGATCCCTTCACGGGCCTGAAGCCCTTCCTCTTCAAGGGCGCGGCCGCGGGCCACGTGATCCACGGTCTGGCGGTGGGGGCCCTGCCCAACGGCCGGAAGGCCTACACCCCCATCAACGACGCCGGCACCTCGCCCATGCCCGGCGCGGACGTGAAGGGCCCCACGGCGGTGATCAACTCCGCCACCAAGGCCCCGCACGCCTGGGAGTGCGTGGGCATCGCCCACAACATGAAGCTCTCTAAGCCGCTTTTGAACACGCCCGAGAAGCTGGAAAAGGTGCTGGCGTTGATCAAGACCTTCATGGCCCGGGGAGGCTGGCACATCCAGTTCAACGTGCACAGCGTGGAGGAACTCCTGGAGGCCAGGAAGCATCCGGAGAAGTACCGCAACCTGCTGGTGAGGGTGGGCGGCTACAGCGCCTACTTCGTGGACCTGCCGCCCGAACTGCAGGACGAGATCATCGCCCGCACCATGCACGAGCTATAACGGCTCTGTTCGGCGGTCGGCGGCGCGGCGCAGTCAACAGCTGATTGGGCGGGGTTATCCCCGCCCCGCCCCGGCGGTCGTGGCTTTACCTTGAGTTATTCCCAGTTTCCGCCGGCAGTCCTGGTTCCACCGAGTACCTAAAGCCTCGCCGAGCACCGAACTACGAGGGGGAACCGGGACTGCCGCCAGGACAAACTGAAGATCCGTCAGGAGATTGGGGGAAACAGTAGTGGAAGAGGCAACCCACCTTATTGCCGAGCACTTCCTGCGGGTCACCTACGAGGACCTGCCGGTGCCGGTGGTAGAGAATACTAAAAAGCAAGTATTGGACTTCTTTGGTGTAGCCCTAGGCGGCTCAAACGAGGCGGGAGTAAGGGAGTTGAGAGGGTTGCTGGAGGAATGGGGCGGGGCCGAGCAGGCTACGGTGATCGGCGCCGGGCGCCGGCTCCCCTTGCCCCACGCCGCCCAAATGAACGCCACTATGGCCCACGCTCTGGACTACGACGATGTGCACGAGGCGGCGGTGATCCACCCCGGGGTGGTTACCCTGCCCGCGGCCCTGGCCGCAGCCGAATATGTGGGCGGGATCGACGGCAAGGAACTGATCACCGCCGTGGCCTTGGGAACGGATTTCATCTGCCGCCTGGGACTGGCCACCCGCCCCGGCCAGAACGTCCACCAATTCGGCTGGCACCTGACCTCCATCTACGGCTACATGACCGCGGCGGCGGTGGCGGGGCGCATCCTGGGGCTGGACCGGGAGGCTCTGCTCAACGCCATGGGAATAGCCTACCACCAGTCCGCGGGCAACGGCCAGTGCGTTAAGGACGGGGCCCTCACCAAGCGCATGGGCCCGGGCTTTGCGGTAAGAGGGGGCGTGGCTGCGGCCCTGATGGCCAGGGGAGGGATCACCGGGGCTAAGAACAGCCTTGAGGGCGAGTTAGGAATGTACAGGGTATACCACCAGGGGAGCTACTCCCGGGATCGTCTGGTGGGAGAATTGGGAACCAGGTTTGAAGGCCTCAACGTGTCCATCAAACCCTATCCCTGCTGCCGGGGAGTGCACCCCTTCATCGACGCCGCCCTGGGGCTGGTCCGGGAAGGAGGGCCGGAGCCGGCGGCGGTGGAGCGCATCCTGATTGCCTGCGGCGAGGGCACCCGCCTGCTGTTGGCCTCGCCCCTGGAGGCCAAGGTGCGGCCCCGGACCCCGGTGGACTCCCAGTTCAGCGTGCCCTGGGGCGTGGCGGTGGCCGTGGCCAGGAAACGGGCCACCATCAAGGACTTCTCCGCCGAGGCCATCCGCAGCCCGGACATCCTAGAGGTGGCGGCTAAAATCGAGGTGGAAGTGGACCCGGCCCTCAACCGGGGAGACGAGATCGAGCCGGCCCGGGTAACCATAACCGACCGGGACGGGCGCACCTACTCGCGCGAAGTGCAGTTCCCCACCGGCTCTCCCCAGCAGCCCATGACCTTCGCGGAGTGCGAACGGAAGCTCCGGGACTGCCTGGCTCATGCCGGCAATCCTCTGCCCGAAGATCGGGTGGCCAGGTTGGTGGAGTTGGTATCCTCGCTGGAGAACGTGGCGGACGTGCGGGAGCTGATCGGACTGACGGTACCCGCCAAAGAGGTCTTCTAATATAGGAGGGATTGCATCCGATGAAAGTCAAGGCGGCAGTGGTATGGGCTCCCAAGCAGGGATGGGATGTGACAGAAGTAGAGCTCGATCCACCCAAGGAGCACGAGGTGCTGGTGCGCTGGGTGGCAGCGGGGCTTTGCCATTCGGACTACCACGTAATCGAGGGCCAGCACGGCGCCCAGCTCCCCATGGTAGCCGGCCACGAGGGCACAGGCGTGGTAGAGGAAGTGGGCCCGGGCGTTACCCGGGTTAAGCCCGGCGACCACGTGGTGGCCACCTTCCGCGCCTCCTGCGGGTATTGCCGCTGGTGCTCCAGCGGTCATCAGAACCTTTGTGTCCTGGGCGACCAGGCCTACAGCGGACGCCAGCTAGACGGCACCTGTCGGTTCCATGCCCGGGGCCAGGATCTGGGGAGTGCGGCCATGCTGGGCACTTTCTCGGAGTATTCCGTGGCGCCGGAGTATTCGCTGGTGAAGATCGACCCCGAGGCGTCCCTGGAGGCGGCCTGCCTCCTGAGCTGTGGAGTGCTCACCGGCTGGGGAGCGGCGGTGGCGGGGGCCCAAGTCGAGCCCGGGGACACGGTGGTGATTTACGGCGTGGGTAGCCTAGGCCTGTCGGCGGTGCAGGGCGCCAGGGTCTGCGGGGCCCGGTATATCGTGGCCGTGGATCCGGTGGCCCTGAAGCGGGAGAAGGCCCTGGAGTTAGGGGCCACGCACGCTGTGGCCAGTGTCGAGGAAGCGCGGGAGTTGGTAAAGAACCTGACCGGCGGCGTAGGAGCAGATAAGTCCATCGTGTGCGTCGGAGTCATTAACGAGGAAATAGTGGAAGAAGCGGTCAACATCGTCCGCCGGGCGGGCACCGCAGCCGTGGCCGCCGCCGGGGAGAAACCGGGCACCAAGGCGATACACGTAAGCGCTCACGTCATCTGCGGGGGGCAGAAGCGCATTCAGGGAGTGGTAATGGGCAACCTCAATCCCCACTACGACATACCGAGGCTGCTGGGGCTGTACCGGTCGGGGTTGCTCAAGCTGGACGAGATGCTAAGCCGCCGCTATCGGTTGGAGGAGATTAATCAGGGCTACGAGGACCTGATTGCGGGTCGCATCGTCCGGGGGATCATCGCCTTCTAGGCGAAGCTTCCGCCGCTACTGCAGTACCGACCGTGCAGTTGAAACCGCGGAGGCCACTAGACGGGAGGGAACGAACTTGAAAGGCGGCTACACGGGGAGAATGCTCTTCGTCGATCTGAGTACCGGCAGCCTCCGGGAGCGGGAGCTAAGCGAGGACCTGGCCCGTAACTTCCTCGGCGGCTACGGCCTGGGGTCGCGGATACTCTACGAAATGATGCCTGGGGGAGCCGATCCCTTCGGACCGGACAGTATTCTAGGGCTTGTCACCGGTCCTCTGACCGGGTCCGGCGCCTACTTCGGCTCGCGGTATATAGTGGTGTCGAAATCGCCGGTAAACGGCGGCTGGAACGATGCCAACTCGGGTGGGTTTTTCGGTAGGGAACTGAAGCGGGCCGGGTACGACGCCGTGTTCGTGTCCGGCGTGGCCGATCGGCCGGTATACCTGTGGATCAAGGACGGCAAGGCCGAGATCCGGGACGCCGCCGGCCTGTGGGGCAAGGAGGTCAAGGAGACGCTCACGGCCTTGGTGCAGGACACCGGAGAGCCTAACCTGCGGGCGGCGGTGATCGGCCCGGCGGGAGAAAAGCGTTCCTTCATGGCCGCGGTGATGAACGACACCTATCGCGCGGCCGCCCGTGGGGGCAGCGGCGCGGTAATGGGGGCCAAGAAACTCAAGGCGGTGGCAGTCTGCGGGAGCAGGGAGATACCCGTAGCCGACCCTACTCGGTTGAGAGAGATAAACCACAAGCTGCGGGAAGCCATGGAGAGCGGTCCTATGGCCGAGGAGATCGCCCGGACGTCCGAGCACGGCACCGGCTGGACCACCACGCCTTCCGCCTTGAGCGGCGACTCTCCGGTCAAGAACTGGCTGGGCGTGGGCCTAACCGATTTCGGCGAGGAAGCGGCGGTGCGGATCGGGTCTAGGGCCATGGATCCGAAGTACAAGGTAAGGAAATACGCCTGCGCCAACTGCCCCTTGGGCTGCGGCGCCGAGTACGAGGTCGGCGTCGGTCCCTGGCCCGTGAGCGGGGCCAAACGGCCGGAGTACGAAACGGCCGCCGCCTTCGGCATGCTGCTGCTCAATTCCAACCCCGAGTCCATCATCAAGTGCAACGATATCTGTAACCGCTACGGGCTGGATACCATCTCCACCGGGGCCACCATCGGCTGGGCCATGGAGTGCTACGAGAAGGGGCTTCTCACCCGGCAGGACCTGGATGGGCTAGACCTAAGTTGGGGAAACGCGGAAGCCATCGTGGCCCTCACCCAAAAGATTGCCGAGCAGGAGGGATGCGGCCGGGTGCTGGCTATGGGCTCGGCCAAGGCCGCCCAGGTCTGGGGCAAGGGGGCGGAGTGTTTAGTAACCGTAGAGGGCATGGAGCTGCCCATGCACGATCCGCGACTCGCCCCGGGCTGGATCCGCACCTACCAATTCGACCCCACCCCCGGCCGGCACGTCAAGGGCGGCCTAGGTAGAATGCAGTCCCACAGTGCCTCCCAAGACAAATACAACTACCGCGACACCGGACAACGCGACCTTCTGGCCACCGCCGACCAGGAAGTGACCCAGTGCTCGGGTCTGTGCCTCTTCGTGCAATTTCCCGGGCGGCCGGAGGCAATAGCCGAGTTCATAGAGGCGGTTACCGGCTGGCCGTTCACCGAGGAGGACAAGATTGCCACCGGGCTGCGCATTCTCAGCATGGGGCATGCCTTCAACCTCCGGGAGGGATTGAGCGTGACCGCACGCCTGGCCCCGCCGCGGGTGGTGGGCAAGCCTCCGCTTGGTCACGGGCCCCTGGCCGGAGTTACGGTGGATGAGGAGCAGTTGGCCCGTAACTTCTTTGCCGCCGTAGGCTGGGAGTGGGGTACGGGTAAGCCCTCTCTGGAGAGATTGCGGGAGCTGGGTGGTCTGGAGCCGGTGATCCGGGACCTGTACGGCCAGGGGTAGGCGGGTCTTAGCCCGACGGAACCGGTCGGGAGGCGGTCCGGCCTGAGTTATCCCAGTCTTGCCCTCCAGGGCAAACTAAGGATCCGCCAGGGGTCCGGCGGCGAGGGCCGGACCGGCCGGAAACCGAGGATGGGGGGAGGAGATTGAGGGTAACGATAAAGTTCTTCCCCGGTGTGGGTAGCCTGCCGGAAGGCCACTCCCGGGCCTTCGAGGTGCCGGAGGGGGCCACGGTGGGTCAGGTGATAGAGCGCCTGAAGGCCGAGGCGGCCGATGGGGCCGAGTGGCCTCGCCCGGTGGTCATTGTCAACCAGGCGGCCGCCGGCTGGGATACCCCGCTGAAGGATGGGGACGAGGTCCTGGTGCTGTGGCCCTTGGGCGGCGGCTAGCTCTCGGCTGTGGCCCAGCGAGGTTGGGGTTGTTGCTCCGCTGGGCTAAAGCGTTTCTTTACAGACAAGGCGGAAAAGGACAAGGTCACGGGGGAGGGTTCCTATGAAAGTCAGGGCGGCAGTGGTGTGGACTCCTAAGCAGGGATTTGACGTTACCGAGGTGGAACTTGACCCGCCCAAGGACCACGAAGTACTGGTGCGCTGGGTGGCGGCGGGCCTGTGCCATTCCGACTACCACGTCGTGGAAGGGGACCTGGACGTAGGACTGCCTATGGTCTCCGGTCATGAAGGCGCGGGAATAGTGGAAGCGGTGGGGCCGGGCGTGGCCCGGGTCAAGCCCGGGGACCACATTCTGGCCACGGCCTGGCCTTCCTGCGGGCATTGTCGTTGGTGTTCCACCGGGCACCAGAATTTGTGCGAGCTGGAGCAGCGGGGATATTTGAGCCGGCTCCTGGACGGTACCTGCCGCTTCCACGCCCGGGGAAAGGACATAGGCAACTCGGCCCTATTAGGTACCTTCTCCGAGTACTCGGTCATCCCGGAGTATTCCCTGGTCAAGATCGATCCCAAGCTACCGCTGGAGTCGGCCTGTCTACTGAGTTGCGGGGTACTGACCGGCTGGGGGGCGGCCGTAAAGGGAGCGGAAGTAGAGCCGGGGGATACGGTGGTGATCTACGGTGCCGGCGGCGTGGGCCTGGCGGCAGTGCAGGGGGCCAGAGTCTGCGGGGCCAGGTATATAGTGGCGGTGGATCCGGTGGCCCTGAAGCGGGAGAAGGCCCTGGAGCTGGGGGCCACCCACGCCGTGGCGGGGGCCCAGGAGGCCGGAGAGTTGGTAAGGGAGCTTACCGGCGGTATCGGGGCAGACAAGGCCATAGTGGCGGTTGGGATAATCAATGAAGAAGTGGTGGAGGAAGCGGTCAACATCATCCGCCGGGCGGGGACCGTGGCGGTGGCCTCGGCCGGGGAGAGACCGGGCACCAAGGCCATCCGGGTGAGCGCCCACGCCATCTGCGGAGGCCAGAAGCGGATTCAGGGGGTAATGGGCGGCAACCTAAACATCCAGTCCGATACCCAGCGCCTACTGGGGCTTTACCAGGCGGGCCTGCTCAAGCTGGACGAGATGCTCAGCCGTAAGTACCGGCTGGAGGAGATAAACCAGGGTTACGAGGATCTCCTCGGCGGCCGTATTATTCGGGGCATCATTGCCCTTGGGGGCGGTGCCTAGGCCGGGGGCGGCCCAAGCAGGCCCCCGAGGTCCCGGTACCCGGCCCGGGTGCCAAACAACAAAGTGGGTGGTTACATGGCCAACACCAAAGGAATGGTTTTCAACATCCAGCGGTACAGCATTGACGACGGACCGGGGATAAGAACCACCGTATTCCTCAAGGGGTGCCCGCTGCGCTGCCTCTGGTGCAGCAACCCCGAGTCGCAGTTCGCCGACCCCGAGGTGGCGCACCGGGATTCCCTCTGCACCCGCTGCGGCCGCTGCGTAGAGGCTTGCCCCAAGCAGGCGATCACGCTGGAGGAAAAAGGCGTGCGCATCGACCGGGAGCTCTGCGACTGCTGCGGCCGGTGCACCCAGGTGTGCGATCCGGGGGCGCTGAAAGTATTCGGTAGCGAAATGTCGGCCCAAGAAGTGTTCGAGGAAGTACGCCGGGACGTGTCCTATTACGAGCGCTCCGGCGGCGGGGTAACCGTGTCCGGTGGCGAGCCCTTACAACAGGCGGAGTTCGTAGCCGAGCTGTTCGTCCGCTGCCGGGAGGCGGGTATCCACACTTGCCTCGATACGTCGGGATACGCCGGTCAGGAGGCCCTGGAGAAGGTATTGCCTCACACCGACCTGGTGCTTTTCGACCTCAAGCACCCCGACCCGGAGATTCACCGTCGCCTGACCGGCGTGGGTACCGCGGTCATCCTGCGCAACCTGCGCCACCTGGCGGAGAGAGGTACGGCGATCGTCATCCGCATCCCGGTAATACCCGGGTGCAACGACCGCCCCGAAGAAGTGCGGGCCCTGGCCCGCGTGGTAGCCGACCTGGGGCTAAACCGGGTGGATCTCATGCCCTACCATCGCTTCGGCGTAGGCAAGTACCAGATGCTCGACCGCACCTACGAACTTCCGGACGTAATTCCTCCCGGTCGGGAGCAGCTGGAAAGTATCCGCCAGACCTTTGAGGCCTACGGGATCGACTGCCGGATACGGCTGTAGTTTCTCCCGGGCGGCCGCAACCTAACTCGGTCCCTAACGGAAGGGGTGAGCGTTTGTGTATCGGGCGCTTCGCGTGAACCTGAGTACGCTGACCGTAACCGAAGAGCCGGCGAAAAAGGAATATCTCGGTCTGGGCGGCCGAGGACTGGTGGCGCGGGTCCTGAGGGATGAGGTAGATCCAACTTGTGACCCGCTCGGCCCGGAAAACAAACTGGTTCTCTGCACCAGCGCGCTGGCAGGATTGGGACTCTCTAGCTCCAGCCGTCTTTCCGTAGGTTGCAAGAGTCCGCTGACCGGGGGCATTAAGGAGGCCAATTCCGGCGGCACCGTGCCCTTCTATTTGGCCCGGCACGGGATCCAGCTGGTAATAATTGAGGGGGCAGCGCGAGGAGAAGGGCCCTGGGTGGTCAGGGTCGACGCCCGTGGCCGGGCCTCTCTGGAGGAGGCCCCGGAATGCCGGGAGATGAACAACTACGAACTGGTGGCCCGGCTCCGCTCCCGGTACGGCCCGGGGATTGCCGTGGCCTCCATCGGGGCGGCGGGCGAGCGTTGCTACCGGAACGCGGCAGTCATGGTTACGGAGTACGGCACCGATTATCCCTGCCGGGCCGCCGCCAGGGGCGGAGTAGGAGCGGTGATGGGCGCCAAAGGGGTCAAGGCGGTGGTGGTGGAAAAGCCGGAGACTCCTTATTCTGCGCCGGTGGCCGACCCGGAGCGGCTGGCGGCGGTAAGGCGGGAGTTGCACCGGCTAATGGCCGAGGGGGCCAAGGACCACGAGCTGAGGCAGATCGGCACCGTAGCCGCCGTGCTGCATCACGCCGAGGCGGGCCAGGTTCCGGTGCGCAACTTCTCCGGTAAGAGGCTGGAAGGCCTGGAGGGGATCAGCGGGGAGCGCTTCCGGGAGATTGCCTCCCGGCGGGGGAAAACGGGACTTCCCTGCCAGTCGGGTTGCATCCTTCGGTGTGCAAACCTCCTATACGACCAGGAGGGTCGGTTGCTCACCGCCGGCCTGGAATACGAGACCGTGGCCCTCTGCGGGGCCAACTGCGGGATAACCGACCTGGAGGCGGTAGCCCGCCTGGATTACCTCTGCGACGACCTGGGCATCGACACCATCGAGACCGGGGCCACCATTGCCCTGTGCATGGAGGCGGGCCGGATACCGTGGGGGGACGCCAAGGCGGCCGCGGAATTGATCCGCGAGATGATGGCGGGAACGGAATTCGGCCGGGTGCTGGGGCAGGGAGCGGAGGCGGTAGGCCGGTACCTCGGAGTAGAACGCATCCCGGTGGCCAAGCACCAGGCCATGGCCGGATACGATCCCCGGGGAGCGCCGATCACCGCCGTGGCCTACGCTACCAGCCCCATGGGAGCCGACCACACCACCGCGCCCTCCTTCGGAGTAAGTGGGGACGTTAGTCCCGAGGAAATCTGTAACCTCTCAAGAAACCTTCAGATCCTCTTTGCCACCTGGGATAACCTCTTTTGCGCCTTGGCGGCCATTTTTTGGGGCGGCCACCTGGATAAGCTGGCGGCCCTGTATGCGGCCGCCTACGGCGGGCCGGCCGAGCCGGACCGCCTGCTGGATCTGGGCCGGAACACCATCCGGTGGGAAAAGGAGTTCAACCGGGCGGCGGGGTGGACGGAAGCGGACGATGTGCTGCCGGAGTTCTTCTACCGGGAAAAATCGGAGGTAACCGGCACCGCCTTTAACATCCCGCCGGAGGTAATGAGGGGAACCCTGAAAGGCTTGGTGGACAAAGGATGACACGGCTCCGGCGGCGGGGGAGTTGCTTCCCGGTTGGAGCCTCAGCCATCGGACTGACGTAACACTGGGCCGCGGGGTTTGACGCCTCGGGCATGTACGGCGACAGCTACCCTATCTAGTGTGCCTCAGAGTTTTCCTCGGCCAGGTCCTGGAATTTGAGAAGCTCATGGCGCGGCTGGAGTTCCGAATCAACCAGGATAAGTGCCGCTACCCGAAATGTCACCACTGTGCGGAAAACTGCCCGGTCGGGGCCATAGACTTTACCGTTTCCCCGCCGTTGTTTACCCGGCGCTGCATCGAGTGCGGTCTGTGCGAGCAGACCTGCCCGCAAGGCGCCATCGAAGTGGACTGGCAATCGGTCCAGGACATCCACGACCGGGTTAGCTACCCTGAAGACAGGCCGAGTACTAACATTCTCAATCTCTGCTAGTACCATCTGGATGGCATGAGGCTCTAGGGCGAGAGGGACACCGTCCCGGTCATAGTTGTGAACGGCTCCGTTTTACAATGAGGCCTCCAGTGAGGCTTTTTGAGGAGGTGCTGGTCAGTGGCCGGTCGCAAGTACGATGGTTTGATTGTTACCAGACCCAAGGATGTGGGGGAGCGGGTCCCGCGGGGGCCCTCCACCCGGGTGTTGTGGCTCGACCAGGAGGTGGTTCCTGGGGCTTTCTTCGTGGGATGCTCATGGTATTGGCCGGGGCAGTGGGTACCCGAGCCTATGGCAGAGGCGCACACCCATCCCTTTGACGAGGTCATAGCCTTCGTCGGCACCAACGCCGACGACCCTCAAGACCTGGGCGGGGAGATAGAGCTATGGCTCGAAGACGAACCGTATATCCTGACCAAGAGTTGCCTGGTATTCATACCCAAGGGACTGAAACATTGTCCCCTCATTGTTCGCCGCGTGGATCGCCCCATATTCCACTTCATCACCGGCCCGGAAGGCACGTACGCTTGAGCAATAGAACGGCCATAATCCGCAGGACCTGGTCTAAAGGACGTAGCCTATTGATTCGGGCGGGCCATTTCTGCCGCTGCGTGAGCGATTATCAGGCGCTGGAGCCCACTCCTTCCGGCGCCGGACAGAGCGAAGGTGAGCACAAGTGAGCAACGGTGAGGGTCTGCGCTTCATCGGTCGAGAAATGCCCCGCCGGGACGCGGCGGACATCGTTACCGGTAGAGCCCGGTTCCTAACCGATATGGTTTTGCCCGGCATGCTTTACGGGAAGGTGGCCAGAAGCCCCCATCCGCACGCCCTTATCAAGAGCATAGATACCGGTCGGGCCGCCCGGGTGGAAGGCGTAAAAGCGATATTAACTCACCTCGATGCGCCGCCTAACTGGCGAGGCGGGACGCCCCCGGTGGTACGGGTAGTGGACGCCAAGGTGCGCTTTGCCGGCGACGCGGTAGCTTTAGTAGCCGCTACCACGGAGGAAGCGGCCGAGGAGGCGGCCAGCCTAATCCGAGTAGAGTACCAGGAACTACCCCCGGTCTTCGATCCCGAAGAAGCTCTGAAACCCGGCGCCCCAGAACTCTACGCCGAGTTTCCCGGCAACGTGGTCACGCCCGGACTGCCCGCCTTCGGTCCCAAATGCCTTACCGAACTGGTCATGGGCGACCCGGAGAAGGGGCTGGCCGAAGCGGACGTGGTAGTGGAGGGTTCGGCTGCCTACGAAAATCTGCCCAACCCGATTTCGGCCGAGCCGCCGGGCGTAATTGCCTGGTGGGAGGCCCCGGAGGCAGTAACCCTTTGGGTGTCCAGCCAATCGCCTTTCCGGGACGCCGAGATCGTCCGCCGGGTTTTGGGCGAGCAGGTAAAGGTAAGGACCATCGGGCTCACCTGCGGCGGTAGCTTCGGCTCTAAGGCGTTATCGTGGCTGTGGTACTGCTACGCGGTGCTTCTCAGCCGGGCCACCGGCCGGCCGGTGAAAATGGTCATGAGCCGGGAGGAACAGCTCGCCACCTTTACTCTGCGCCCGGGCTGCCGCCTTCAGGCCAAAATCGGCATGAAGAAGGACGGCACGGTGACCGCCGTGGTCGGCAGGTGGTTAATCGATACCGGCTACTATTCCCGTACCACCCAGGCCCAGGTGGCGGTAGGCCTGGGCGAGCTGCAGCTCATGCTGCGCTGCCGCAACTGGAACCTCAAGCCTACCATCGTCTGCACCAACCGCGCCGCTTCCGGCCAGGTGAGAGGCTTCGGCGGTCAGGAGCTAAAGGCGGTGGTGATGCCCGTCCTTTCTCGCGCTTTGGCCGAGCTGGATTTGGACCCGTTTGAGTTTCTCAAGAAAAATTACGTCAAGCCTGGCGACGGCTACTACTGGCGTGATGGCCTCTGGTACGTGTACCGGGGGGTGGACTACGCTGCGGCCATGGATAAAGGCGCGCAAGTGTTCGGCTGGAGAGAGAAGTGGAAGGGCTGGCTTAAGCCCACCACGGTCAACGGGGCGAAGAGGACCGGGGTGGGGGTGTGTGTGCACGGGAATGCCGATATCGGTGAGGATGCCTCGGAGGCCATAGTGCGGCTGCAACCGGACGGAACGGCGGTACTGCTCTTCTGCGTGGCCGAGCACGGGACGGGCCAGAAAAGCAATTACGCCAAGATGGTGGCTGAGGTGTTACAACTACCCCTCGATCGGGTACAGGTGACTCCGGCGGATTCTTTGATCAGCCCTTACGTAGGGCCGGGGGGCGGGTCGCGAGGAACTTATGCCATTGGGAGCGCGGTGATCCGGGCCGCCGAAGACGCCAAGGCCAGGCTGCTTGAAGTTTTGGCCCCCAAGCTGGGTGTACACCCGGAGGAGCTGGAAACCGAAAACGGGGAAGTCTTTATCAAGGCGGACCCCGAGCGCCGGCTTCCCTGGAGGGCCATGGGGGTGGACCGCACCATCGTGGGCTTCGGGCGCTTTGAGCCCGACTACACCCTGGCCAACTGCCTGATGAGCTTCGTAGAAGTAGAGGTAGACACCGAAACCGGGCAGGTTTCCCTTCTGCGGGTGGTGAACGCCACCGACGTGGGCACGATAATCGATCCTCTGGGGCTGCGCGGGCAGCTCAACGGCTGTCTGGGTTCGGCCGGCATCGACAGCGCCCTCTTTGAGGAAACGGTGCTCGACTCCCAGCACGGGTGGGTGCTCAACGCCAATCTGGTCGAGTACAAGTGGCGCACCTTTGCCGACTTACCCCCCATCGAAAACGTGATTCTGGAAACCCCCTTTCCCAGCCACCGCTTTGGGGCGGTAGGTATAGGCGAAATTGCCACCTCCCCCGGCCCGGCGGCGGTGCTCATGGCCGTCTCCAACGCTCTGGGCACCTGGATCACGGAGTACCCGCTGACGCCGGAACGGGTGCTTAAGGCCCTGGCGAAGGTGAAGTGCAGTGCCGAACCGGGCGGTGCTGTGAAAGGTCACAGTTCGGGAAGCGAGCCCTGCGCACATCTTCCGCAGCGTGTGGGTGGAAAGGTTGCGGCAGCGGCAAGAATCTTGACCGGGGTGGCGAAAGGGACGAATAGGAATCACGTTGAATGGCTGGTGGAGCAGTCGTGACAGCGGAAGTGCGCTCAACCGGGGATAAGCAGGGGTAGCGGTTGGAACCCACGGTTCGCGCCACGTTCTTGGGGGCAGGTGAGAGCTACGGTGGGAAGGGCAAAGGCTGCTCTGGATCCGAGCATCTGCCAGTTTAAGGCCACGCTCAAGGGCATACGGCCGCCAATCTGGCGACGGTTTCAAGTACCGAACGACATCACTCTCTATAAGCTCCACCTGGTGTTGCCGGACGTTATGGGGTGGTTCAATAGCCACCTCTACCAGTTCGTCATTCACGGCACCTGTTATGGAGATCCCGACCTCGACTTCGAGCCGGGCGCGAACGCCAGGAGGGTAAGGCTCTGGCAGGTGCTGCCGCAGCCCAAAACCAGGTTCCTGTACGAGTACGACTTCGGCGACGGGTGGCAGCACGAGGTGGTGCTGGAGAAGGTGCTGCCGCCTGTCGAAGGGGTTCGCTATCCCGTGTGTTTGGAAGGCGCCAGGGCCTGCCCGCCCGAGGACTGCGGCGGCCCCTAGGGGTACCAGAGGATGGCGGGCGTCTAAAGGGTAGGAAACGGCCCAATCCCGGCCACCGGTTATGGCCCGGAAATAATCGGTATCCCCTACGTTAATCTTTGGTCCACGGGCTGAGTTCGGCCGCCCAGAGTATCAGCGCCAGCGCCCAGAACCTGGTGAATTTGATGCAGGGTTTGAAAGAGCAGGTAGAGAAGTTCAGGCTGCCGGAGGAGTCGGCTTCGCGCTGTTAGTGCCTCCTTCTTTCCGCGGCCTCCGGTTGAACCCGGACCCATAATTGTGCCGCCGCTGGGCCGCCCCCTCGGTTACGCGGGCGAGGAGCGAGATGACCGGGCGGGATCTTCACCTCGGTTGTGCGGCCCCAAACCTTCATTAAACATCACCAGCCTGCCTCGGGGCGGAGCGCATAGCTCTACTACAACGGCTCTTGCAAAGCAGACCAGACGCCACGGAAGGCGCTAAACGCCCGGGCAGCGGCACCGCCGGATTAGGTTGCCGGCGGATACGAAAAGAGGAGGAAATGGCAGTTTCATGGCGAACTTAACAAATAAAGGCGGCGCTGCCAGGGTGTCGGGGCACGGAGCCAGGGGCATTGGGTAGACGACGGACGAAGAGGGAGGCGGTGGCGGTGGTGACTGACACTTCCAACCTCATTGACGTTCACGAATGGCGCTTTACCGCCCTGACCGACATATGGACGGGGGACGCATACCGGCGAGGTGACCGTTTGGTGCGGACCGGCCTCCTCGGTTCCGTCCGCTGGTGGTTTGAGGTGGTAGTACGGGGATTGGGCGGTAGCGCGTGCGACCCTTCGGACCGGTGGGATCGCTGCCCCGGTCCGCATCAGGACCCCTCCGGCTCGAGCCACCGCTGCGTAGCCTGTGAGCTGTTCGGTTGCACTAGGTGGGCCCGCAAGTTCCGCTTTGAGGTAACGGATCCGACCGGCAGGCCGGTAGTCGGTGCCATTAGAAGGAACCAAGAATTCATTCTGCGTTTCGTGCCTCTCCGCCCTGTTGGCAGAGAAGAATGGGCTCTGCTCGATCTTACTCTGAGGCTGATAGCCGAATACGGGGCTATGGGCGGCCGGGCGGTGCTAAAGCCGTCCGATGAGCCGGCCAGGGAAAACAGGCCGCACCACCGGGATTACGGTCTGGTTAGGCTTGAGCAAACGCCATCGCCGCCATTGGTCGCGTGCTGCAAAGAGGCACTCCGGGAATATGTCCGGGGTGGCAGGGCAAGGCAGGGCGGCTGGCGCCAGGTGGAGCAAGGCAACTTTGCCTGGGCCTCCCTACAGAACTTCTGGTGTGTGAAGGACAGGTATTTGGCCAGGCAGGATACCACCTATAGCAGTTTTAACCTGGTACTTGGCCGCAAACAGGACAAGTCGGAGAAAGAGAGAAAGGGAAAGCGTATTGTTCGCTGGAGCGACCTGCTTGAGGATCCTAAGGATGAAGTATCTCGCTGGCTGGCCGGGCGAAGGCCCGGCGGCGAGGGAGACACCGGCCCGGCAAGCAAGAAGGTCCTTAGCTTTAAATCCCCCCAGGAGGGGCGGCGCACGTTTGGCTTCGTCAAACCCGACACGGTGAGCTTTGAGGAAATAAAGAGTCGCCTTAAAAAGGTATGGCAAGACTTCAGGCCGGAGGAGGAATTCCTGACCGGCGAGCAAATCCTTGACGACCTTTGTCACCAACGGGGAGGCAGCCCATGAATTGGGAATTCATTGCCTACATCGCTTCCGGTGCCCATTACCAGGAAGGATCCCCTCTTCCCTGGGGACTGGCGGCGGGCCTGGTGGATGAGGCTTCGGTTCGCTTCTTCCGGGGCAGCAAGGAAGAGGCGAGAAGCCGTTACATAGGCGCCGCAACGCAGACATTCACCCTTCCGCAGGAAATAGTTAACGCGCTACCCGATTTCTCTCACCTGCCCAGCCCCCACTGGCTCGGCCTGGAGGTAGAGTTTGAGCTGGTGACGCCTTGGTACTCCAGAGACGACCGGGTCTTCCATCTACTAGACAACCCGGTGCGCAAGGATCGGGTGTTTGGAGTACCCTTTCTGGCCGCCTCCGGTTGGAAGGGGATGCTACGCTGGGCCTGCCGCCTGCAGGCCGGGCTGCGGGAGCACCTCGGCAAAGGAGGGTGCTTTAGGGAGGGGCAAGACCCGGACTGGATCCTCTACCTATTCGGCAACGAAAAGGGCGAGGAAGAGCATTCTCGTCAGGGGGCGCTGGTCTTCTACCCCACCTGGTTCGACAAGATAGACATCGAAGTAATTAACCCGCACGGCCGGGAGGGGCGCGCCGGCACTCAGCCCATCTATTACGAGGTGGTACCGGGAAGAAAGCCCAAGGAGGATAACCCGGACGAACTCGAAGAAGGAGGCAAAGGCACGCTCTACCTGCTCTACGCCCCCTGGCCGGGGACAAGGCCCCCGGTTCCCGTTTCGGAGATCATTCCCCGGCTTATTGGGGCGATCGAGACCCTGCTCACCACCTACGGTATCTCCTCTAAACGGACGGCAGGTTGGGGCACGGCGGAAATTGTCCGGTGGAAGGCCTGTAAGAGCGGCTGCCACCCGATTCAGAGTGGCTCGAAAGAGACCTTCTGCAGAGAATTAGCAGAGTGGCTCGCCGAGGGGTGAAATCATGGACGGCTTCGCACCTGCCGAGACTCTGCGCCGGCACCGTCCGCTGCTCCTGGCCTGTGAGGCCATAGGCTGGTTGCACATGGCCGGCAAGGCATGGGCCGATTTCCTACGCGGCCATGGCGGCCTACCGGTGGACTATCAGGAGAAGAAGTGGCATGAGCGGGAGAACCCGCCTTTCGCCTGGGACAATCTCCTGGGCTGGCTGAGAACCACCTATTCCACGCTCAACTGGCCCAAGAGCGTCGCGGAATTCACGGAGAAACATGCCGGCCAGGACGCCGGCCTCCTGGGCCTTTTGCAGGCCGCCCACGGCATGGCTTCGGGGATCGAGAAGCAAAGCTACCCCGACGAGACCGTGCGTTATTTGGGCCAGGATGCCGTTCACATGTGGCTTTCTTCGGCCTTCGGCCATCCCCGGCGCAACCTGTTAGTCGATCCCCCCGAAGTCCTCACCGAAGCCGGCTGGCGCCGGCTGGTGGAGGAAATGCAGCGTATCTTGGAGGGACTAAAATGCCTACATGCCGCGTCCATTGGGGACGCCAGCGCCTGCGCCGATTGGCGGAGCAAAGCCATCGGGCCGGGCTCCTTCCTGCGCCGGGCGTTTCTCTCCACCCTGGCCGAAACGCGCCTGCCCAACAATGAAGTGACCCTGTGGGACCAGTCCTACGTGGCCGGCGCCCTGTTCAAAAGCGCCGTAGCCGGCGCCCTATTGGACACCGGCTTTCCTTGGCAGGATAACAAAATCAAACGAAAGGTCCGTTGGCGCCTGCTTACCGTCGGTATGGGGACCGAGCACTATGAGTCCCGGGCGGTGAAGATCGGCGACTGGACGGGCGCTATGGCGGTACTGAGCGAGTTTTTCGGCCGGGTTGCCCGGCTTATCGAAGTGGACCTGGCGGTGGGCACTTTGCTCTATCGGGACCCGTCGGTGGCTATATTCTCCTTCCCGGGCGAGCGATCGGATCAGAACCAATACGATGAGGTCGTCCTGGCCCCTTGGCTTCACGGGTGGAGAGACTGGCTGGAGCAAAACATAGAGCGGATTGCTCTGGATCTAGACCTGGAAACTCCGCCCTTGGTCCGTTTGAGTCGGCCGACGCGTTCTCTGGTACCCATGGTTCAGGAGCGGCGGGAGATGAGAAAAAAGACCGCCATCCCGGTTCACAAGCCTTGGAACATCTGCTGCCCGGTTCCCCAGGAGGCGGGGCACGTTTGCCCGGTTTGCCGGGTGCGGCCCAATGAGGACCCCGGCAACAAGAATCAACCCTGTCCGATATGCCGGGAGCGGCGCAACCACCGCCTGGCCGACTGGCTGGCGGGCCGCCTGGAAGGAGATAGCATCTGGCTGGAGGAAGTGGCCGACAGCAATGGCCGCGTCGCCCTCCTGACCTTGGGTCTGGATCTGGAGCCTTGGCTGGAAGGAGAGCGCGTGGACCGCCTGCGGGCGCAGGCCATACCGGAATGGCGCCGCTTTAACCCTACGCTCTCTGGGCAGCCCAATCCCGTTCACCCGGCCGGTACGTACCCGGCCATGCTTCAGTATATCAGGAGCAAGTTACCGTCCTTCGACCCAACGGACTGCGTCTTTCGCAGTCTTCAGCAGGGATACCAGTGGGAGACCAGGTGGCCGTCCTTCTTTGCCAAAATCGTCGAAGACCGGGCGAACACTCCCTCCTACGACCATCTTGACCAGGATAAGCGCGCCGCCTGGCTCACGCACCAGCTTTTCCGCAAACTCCCTTCGCCCGGCCGGGTTTACCGTTTCTGGCGGGAGGCGGAGGAGTTTTTCCGGGAGCTGCTGGGGGACTTCCGGCGGCTGGCCGCCCGGGACGAAAACCGCTGGCGGGTGCGGCGCCTGTTCTTGAAACCCGGGCCGGGGTTTGAGACCGGCTGGCAGGACCGGCAGCTTTACAACGGCCGCGTGGCCGGAGCCCTCCTCGACCTCGTTTACCTTCAAGGCCAAGGGGGCTTCCTTACCGTCTCTAACCTCGGCCGCCTGCTGAAGACGGTAGACCGAGACAACGCCCTGGACGGGCAAGAAGCCACGGTGGAAAAGGAAGGCGCTTACGAGCCGCCTCGACCCCTGGTCATCGGATCGGCGAAAAAGGTGCCCCCAGCGCTAGGCCATTTGGGCGTCTATCATCCGGTCATCCCCCTGGAGGTATCGCCGTTGCGGTTCCGGGTATTGGTACCTCTGGAGGCTGCCTCCGAATGCGTGGATCTGGCCTGCGCCCGCTGGCGGGAACGCTTCGCCCGGGTGTTAGACTTCCTGCCCTTGCGAGTGGGCGTGGTGGTGTTTCCGGCCAAAACCGCCTTTCAGGCAGTGCTAGAGATGGCCCGTAATCTGGAAGAGGATCTAAAAGGGGAGCGGGAGCTCTGGCGGGTTCGCGAGGTGAGAAGGCAGGGTGGAGTGGTGGGGATGGTTTTCCGGCGCACTGACGAAGGGCAGGAGCGTTGGCCGGTGCCGGTTCGGCTTCCGGACGGCCGGGAGGACGTATTCTACCCCTATGCGGCGGTAGAGGACAGAGAGGTACGGTTTCCTTTGGATTTTCAACATCCCGGGGGCCAGGTTTACCGGCATATGTCAGACCTCCGGCCGGGCGACGGAGTATACGTTTGGCCGGGCCGTATAGCTACCATTTTCCTGGACTCAACCGCGAAGCGGTTTGAGAAGCCGCAGGTACGCTACCTGGCCGACTGGCGTCGCATGCGCCAGGTGTGGCGGCTCTTGGCGGAACGGGCTCCCTCTTCTACCCAGCTCCAGCGGGTACGGCAGGAGTTATCCGTCTTGGCAAACAATTGGGCGGTGGAGGAAGACCCGGGGGCTAAAGAAACGTGGTTAGAGCTTGCCCGCGCTACGCTTTGCGAGGCCCTAAGCCTTCAGGGCCCCTTGCTTCAGATCTTGCTTGACGCCGCCCGGACGGGTGACCTCTTGTGGGCCCTGGATTGGCATCTGAGTGTTTTGAAAGAAAGGCCGAACCCAAGTTGGAGGTGACCGAAAGCGATGGCCCAAAATGCCAGCTTTAAGCTGTTCCGGCACCTGGGGATGGCCATTGATCCCATCCACGTCGGCGCCGGCGGTGCCCGCCTGGGGCGGGTGGACCTCTCCATTGTGCGCGACCCGGCAACCCGCCTCCCCATAATCCCGGGCTCCAGCCTGGCGGGGGTGTTCCGCGCCTACGTAGCCATGTCCAGAGACAAATATCCCCACTGCGCCGGTTGGGGGCAAGCCAGACCGGACGGATCAAGCTCCCACTGTGGAAAGCCTGACTGTCCCGTCTGCACGGTTTTCGGCTTTGCCACCCGCCGAGACGCCGCCGGTGGCTTCGCCGGGCTGGCGTCCTTCAGCGACGCCCACCTGGTGCTCTTCCCCGTGCCGACCCGTTCCGGCCCGCTTTGGGTGACCTCTCCCCTGGCCCTGCGCCTCCTCGGCTACGAAGCCCAAGGCGTGGCCGATAATGCCCTTTACCGCGAAAACGCAAGCGACCGTCCGCTTAACTTAGGCTGGTTGTTGGTACCGGTTAGGTCCTATTCGGATTTCAATTACTTAAAAGAAAAACTTAAGGCGCTGGGCGTTCCCGACTACGTCCGGGACCGCCTGGGCATTTTGCCGGACGCGCTTTTCGCCCCGGTGGTAAACAGTAACCTCGAGGTCCGGACCTCGGTTTCCATCAACCCGGAGACCGGAGCAGCCGAGGAGCACGCCTTATTTACCTACGAGGCCCTCCCCCGGACCACCATTCTCTATTGGGAAGTGGTATGTAAGAACCCCCGCCACTTCAAGATCGGCCAGGCGGAAATTACGGCCGTCAAAAGCCCGGAGGAGGTTCACAGCGTGGTCGAAGAAGCCTACGCGTACCTGACGCACTTAGGCATCGGCGGTATGGGCACTCGAGGCATGGGTAGGCTCGAGGTTATCCATTAAGACGGGAGAAGGCGCCGCGCCGGCCCGGCCATGGGAAGCGGGCCGCCGGGCAGGAGGCGTCGACCGGACCCAGCGGGAGGAATGGCTATGAACCAGACGAGCGGTGACATTGCTAACCTGGACCTTCTCTGTGCCGAGTTGGGCCGAGAGTTGGCCGCAATCCCCAGGATGAGGGAGAAAGTTCTTAATGACGCCTTGGCCGTGCTGGAGGAACAGGGGCTTTACGCCTTGTTTCTTTACGTGGAGGCGCAGAGTAAGGAAGTGGCCCGGGAGTTCCTGGAAAAGTGCGCGGAATTCTTGGGTATTGTTTTCTGTCGGGGTTCGGAAAATGCTCTTGAGATCGCCCAAGCGCTGGGCGAAGACCTGGACGAGCTTCTCTTCGCCCGCGAGCTTCTGCGCCAAGCCCTTTGTTACGGAAAATATCATCTGAGAGCTGGAGGAAACTGAGAGCGAAGTGACGGAGTCAAGGGTGAATCGGCACTGTAAGGCGGCCCGGTGGGCGGCAAAGGGCATATAGACACCGGTCCTAGAGGGGGCGGGATCGTGTCCTGGCAACTTTATCGTTGGGTGTGGCAGTTGGAGTCGCCGTTGCACATCGGCCTGGGACCGGCCGGGTCGCTCAACCGCACGCGGCTCTATGCGCCGGCGCGGGCGCTGTGGGGAGCGCTTGCCGCGGAGTGGGCGCGGCGTCAAGGGGCCTCTTTCCCGGACTACCACGCCGTGGGAGTTCGGCTTCGCGAGTGGACCCGCCTAAGCTACCTCTTCCCCGCCGAACAGGTGGGGGAGGGGTGGTGCGCTTGGCTGCCGGAGTACCGGGAGGAAAGGGGTTTGGTGTGGCTCCGGGAGGACGGGAAGGGGCCGGTAGAGGACCGGGTCCTCCGGAGGTGGCTGCTCACCACCCGGCCTGGCACGGCCATTGCGCCCGACTCGGATACCGCCGAAGAAGGTTCGCTTCGGGAGTACGAGGTTATAAGCGACCTATCCCATTGGGGCGAGGGAGCGGAGGCGCCGCGGCCGGTAGGACTCGTGGGGTACATATTCCTGGCGGATCACCAGGCGGCTGGCGGACTACTTAAGGAGCTGCTCAAAATTGATCTGGTTTTCCTCGGCGGCGACACGCGGTATGGTTTAGGCCGTCTAAGAAGGGTAGAGGGGCTGGCGCGAGCCGCCTCGCACTTCTTCGGAGAACCCGTCGACCTGCAAGCAGAGAAGCCCGTGGTAACTACCGCGCGGGTTTTGGCCCACACGGTTACCAAGGAGGCCTTCTGCGGCGCCCTGGAGTACCTTGCCGGGTGGGACGTAGTATCCGGTGGGCTGAGGCGAATCGATCTGGTCTGGGCGCCGGGCTCCAAGAGCCAAGACGGAAGCGGTGGCGGTAAACCGGCCCACTTTCGCCTCCAGAAGGAAGGGCTATGGCGCCAGGAAGCGTGGAGCCCCTAATCCGGGAGAGGTCGCCGACGCTGCTCAGGCGGCGGCCGGAGTTGCGTCGCTAAAGCACGGGCGTAGTGGCTGGCGTCTACCCTGTCGCCCCAGCCTAACCGCTTACTCGCCGGGCGCCTGCGCCGGACTGGGCGGAGAAGAACCTGGAGGGCAGGAAGGTTGTGGTCCGGCTCCCCTTTCGAAGCAACTAAGGCTATACTATAGTCCTTGCAGGAGCAAGTACCGGGGCGGCCGACGAGGGGCGCCCCGACACCTACCTTCGGGTGCTAGAGGTGACCTTACTCCGGTCCAACTAAACTTCCTCCAGCACCTGGATGAACTCTTCTAGGCTTTCCACCTTCGTGCTTTTCCTGAGCAGGGAGCGCAGTACGGCTGGGTCGTCTATCTCGGCGAGCTTCTGGCTAAGACCCTTCTTAATCACCCCAAAGCGCTCCGTGAGCACCTCAATAATGGAGCTTTGCAGGGTGGCAATCTGGCCCTGGAGCCTACCTTTTTCTATGCCCTCATTGATCCAGTCCTGGACAATGCCTGCATCCCGCAGCATGGCTAACTCCTCCCGGAAGAATTTTAGCAGGAACTCCCGCGGAAAGTACCGGCCGGCTACGGTGACGGCAACGGACAGGGCGTCGGCCCGCCACCTGGCGTCTGGCGCGGTCAGGATTAAGTGTTTGGTCCTGGTAAGTACTCCCTCACCCTTCTCCCTGGTTAGGAGAATCAGAAGTGGCGCCAGCTCTCTCAGTTCACCCCGGCCAATGGCCTCCGCGTAGTCCCAGAGCTTCACCGCCCGGTAGCGGAAGTTGTTCACCGGCTGGCCGGCAAAGAAGACCGCGTAGTCCTGGGGCAGGTGGCGGTATTCCCGTCGCTCTAGGTAAATGACCGCGGAAATCACCGGCTTGTTAAAGCCAGCAGTCAAAAGCGCATTGTAGGTGAACATCCTCTTTGGAACGTCAGGCTCATGCTCCATCTGGAACTCCAGGTGTAGTAGACACTCCTCGTCATCCCAACGAAGGCCGTACACAAAGTCCAGCCTTCTTTCCGGGAGATTGATCTCCGGGTTTTCAATGGTTTCCGCGGTTACACCCTGCGTCTCGCCTAAGGCTACCTTAACGAACGCCTGGGGGGAGAGCCTGGCCAGGGCCTTGACGCTCCGGTCGATGACGTTGGCCGCCACGGGGTGAAAGCCTTTGCTTTCACGATTTTTCCGGCTCCATTATAGCATGGCGACGTACGGACGGAAAAGCCGCAACGGGATCAATAGCTGTGATTGAGCACTGGCCAGTATTCCTCTTCTCAATGTCCATTTCTCAGCCGCTCCGCACTGTTCTGCGCACAAGGCTCCGTGCCGCCTCACCTGGGGCGGTACAGGGCTGAGGCATGGGTTCTATTTAGTACCGAGCCTCTCCCGCAGGAGCCGAGAGAAGGCCCTCACGTGCTCGGTCGGCTTGGCGCGGGTATGCACCACCTTATACGTTAGGGTGGGTAAGGGTAGCGGCGGCTCAAGCTCAGAGAGGGTGCCGGCCTCGAGGTCTTCCTGGACCGCGACCCGGTGGGTAATAGTGGCCAGCGAGTTGTTCCTGACCGCTCTCTTGATGCCCTCAGGGTGGTTGAGTTCCAGAATAATGTTGGGCTTTAGCCCCAGCCTCCTAAAGTACGTATCCACACTCCTTCGAACGGTGGCGGTGCGTGGTGCCTGGGGTTGGCTATGGCTACTAGACCCTGGGTGAAAGTGAAATCACACACTGCCCTTGGAGTGCCAATGTCCTGGGGTACAATGGCTAAGTCGTAGGCATCGTCCTGGATTGTTGCCAGGCGCTCTCGGGGGTTGAGAGTGGTGGTAATGGCGACCACTATAACCATAGTATTAGGAAGATGGCGGTGGAACTCTAGCGCCAGTTTTGGCAGCACATAGATACCCACGTCAACGCCGCAAACCATGCGCACCTTTTGGGACCTTGCCGGAGCCCCGGGTTCTAAGCATCGCAGCTCGTCAAACAATTCTTCTAGGTTCCCGCAGATTTTAAGGGCTACTTGGTAGACAATTTGTTTTCCTCCGGGAGCGCTTGGACGGAGAGTTCCGGCTAGGGGCCCCGCCCCGGCCGCCTTATGGCGGTGCCGGGCGGTGCGCCAGGTCATCGCTTCTTCAGGCGAGGCGCCGTTTAGGCAAGCCGGGACGGATAGAATAAGTTACTACCTTGGTAAAGGGGTGTCGAGAGCAGATGCTTCAGAATCCGGGCAAAGCGCTGCGGAAGCTACTGGAAGAACCGGGGATACTGGTGGCGCCCGGTGCGTATGACGGTATCTCAGCCCGACTGATAGCCAGGGCGGGCTTTAAGGCCGCCTGCCTGACGGGGGCCGGTTTCTCGGCTACGCTCCTGGGCCAGCCCGATATCGGCTTGTTAACCATGTCCGAAGTGGTTACGCACACGGGAAATATTTGTTCGGCGGTCGATATTCCGGTAATCGCCGACGCGGACACGGGCTACGGAAACGCGCTGAATGTAATTCGTACCGTGCACGAATTCGAAGCGGCGGGGTTGCTGCCGTGATGTTAGAGGACCAGGTCATGCCAAAACGCTGTGGGCATCTCGAGGGAAAACAGGTGGTGAGCGTTGAGGAGTTCACGGCGAAGCTGAGGGCGGCGGTGCGGGAACGGTGGAACCCCAACTTGGTTATCCTCGCTCGAACCGATGCCCGCGCGGTAGAAGGCCTGGAGAAAGCCATTGAACGGTGTAAGCGGTATATAGAGACCGGAGCGGACGCCATACTCTTGGAAGCTCCGCAATCGTTGGAGGAGTTCGAAACGGTTGCCCGAGAACTCGCCTCCTCCGTCCCCCTGGTGGCCAACATGGTCTCCGGGGGCAAGACCCCTTCGCTGACCTGCACAGAGCTGGAACAGTTGGGCTACAAGATGGTGGTTTTCCCGGCCGCCTGCGTGCGGGCGGCCTCTGCTGCGATTATGGATGCATTAACCTACTTGAAAGAGAAAGGCACCGACCGCGGGCTGGTGGAGGGGCTGGAGTCCTTGGACGTCTTCCGTCTCGTAGGCCTAGACGCCTGGTTGGAGCTTGACGATCGATATCGGTCGCGGGAGGCTCCAGAGGCCGCCCTGCGATAAACTCATTGCCGTTGTCGCTGTGAAGGCCCCAGACCGGGCACGGCCAGTGATTGATAATGCTCTCTAATTCCTGGAAGATAGCGGATTGGCCGCGGCCCAAAACCGCCCGGCGGCGGCTGTAGCCGCTGACCACGTCCACCACCGAGAGGTTGTAAGCATACTGGCCATAAGAGGAGCCGCCGTTATACTCTACCAGATCGGCCTGCAAAGCGCCGGCTCGGGTTTCGTCCCACCGGTAGTGCTCGGTCGAAGTTGTAGTAACCAGCAAGTACCAAGTGGTGATCCCAGCCGAGGTACGCCGCCTTCTGGGCATAAAGAAGGGTCAGAGGCTTCAAGTTTTGGTAGAGGAAGGGGCAATAAGGTTCGTGCCTACGGTTCCCCTCCCCGACATGCGCGGCTATCTCCGGGGAATGGACACTCGGGTGGAACGGAAGGAAACATAACTTCCGGGCGTGGTCTTTATTCCCAAGGATGCGGGTTAGTCAACCGCGGAGGAGATTCGCGCAACAACGCCAATTTGGGGTGAGCTTGGGCTGGGCGCCTAGCTAGGCCTTGGCTGTGCGGACCGGGTGAGGTCAGACGAAGGAGTCGGCGGGGGCTCCAGAAAAGCCGCCGGGTCGGCGCCGAGGGCTCTTCTCCTACCCGCCCGGTGCGGGAACCTTAAGGCCCCGGTGGCCGTCTTAGAGACAGGGCAGGGTTCTGAATGGTCCTTGCCACTGATGGGAGGGGGCAGGAAAGGTGAACGGCCAGAGGTTTCCTCAACTAATCGTAGCCGCGGTGGTTTTGGCCGCCGCCCTGGTGGCCTCAGCGCTGGTGGTGACCGACACCTGGGACAAACAGCGGTCCAGCGTGACCGTGACCGGCGCCGCTACCAAGGAGCTGCGCTCCGATTTGGCCGTGTGGCGGCTCAATCTTACCCGGCGGTCACCGGACCGGGCCGAGGCCCTGGCGGGGGTGAAGCGGGACCTGGAAATGGTCCGGCAGTTCCTCCAAGCCCGCGGCATCCCGGAGGACCAAATCAGCCTTCTGCCGGTAAGCCTTAACGTGATCTACCAGGTGGACCAGTTCGGAAGAGAGACCGGCCAGATCCAGGCCTACCAGGCCAACCAGACGGTAGAGGTAAAATCGGCCGACGTGGACCGCATCACCGAGGCCTACAAGAGCACGGGCGAGCTGGTTGAGAAGGGTGTGGAACTCTTTGTCGAACCGCCCCAGTACTTCTACACCCGGCTGGACGAGCTGAAGCTGGAGATGCTGGCTCAGGCCACGGAGAACGCGCGCCAGCGGGCGGAGAGGATCGCCCAGAAGGCCGGCGGCCGGTTGGGCTCCCTGCGCTCGGCCAAGATGGGCGTCTTCCAGATCACCCCGGTGCACTCCACGGAAGTATCCGACTACGGCATCAACGATACTTCCTCCCTGGAGAAGAAGATCACCGCGGTGGTAAACGTGCAGTTCAACCTGGAGTGACCGTGGCGGCGACGCCTTGCCAGCTATTAGCAGCCTGAGGCGGCCTACCCCTACCTGGCCCGGAGTTTATATGCCGGGTGGAAGCACTCTTGACGCAGTTCTAGCGCCGGTTTATACTTTGTATAAACTTAGGGAAAGGGTGCGAACATGGGGCCTCGCGTACAAAGGTGGGGAAATAGCCTTGCCATACGCCTTCCCAAGGCGCTGGCCGGGAAGCTGGGGCTGGCCGAGGGCACCCCGGTGGAGCTAGAGGTTGACCGCGACCGGCTCGTGATCTACCCCAGACGGTACACCCTGGAAGAGTTGCTGGCGCAGGTTGGGCCCGACAACCGGCACGCTGAGGTCGATACCGGCCCACCTCGGGGACGGGAAGAATGGTGAACCCCAAGGGCTACGTGCCGGAACGAGGCGACCTAATATGGTTGGAGTTTAATCCCCAGGCGGGTCACGAGCAGGCGGGAAGACGTCCGGCGCTGGTGATCTCCCCGGGGTTGTATAACGCCAAGGTGGGGCTGGCCTTGGTTTGCCCGATTACATCAAGAAAGAAGAGTTACCCATTCGAGGTTGCGCTTCCTTCGGATCTGGCGGTTTCGGGCGTGGTGCTGGCCGACCAGATCAAGAGCCTCGACTGGCAGGCCCGCAAAGCTGAGTTTATCGCTCGGGCTCCGGCGGCCGTGCTCCAGGAGGTGCTGGCCAGGTTCCGCCCTCTGGTTACCTGAGCCACTGCCCTGCCCTGCTCGATCGCCAACAGAGGTACCCAAGCTGCAGATGTACTCCCTTGATCAAGCCGAAACCTGAATCGGCGAGCAGGCCCTGCAGGAATTTGCGGAGATAGCCCTGTAATGATTTGCGAGAGGCAACGGGCTATAGCCTGCAGCTCAAGCTCGCCAGTGGCTACCCGCGAGGAGCTTAAAAGATTCGCTCCTTCAGGCCCAGGGCCAGGGCAGCGCCCAGTTCCTCGCAGAGCGCCAGGGTTTCTTCGGTTACCGGGCCGTGGGAAATCAGGGGCGGCTGCACCTTCTTGAGTTTCAGCCCGGTGCAGATTCTTTCTACCGAGAGCCGGGCGCCGGTACCGTCGTTGCCCGCGCTGATAAACAGGACGTAGGGCTTCCGGAAAACGGTTCGCTCGGCAAGAGCCTTCTCGTACACGCGGTCGAAGAAGTCCTTTACCATGCCGGCCATATACCCGAAGTACTCCGGCGTGCCGATGGCCAGCCCGTCGCAGCGAAGGAGGTCATCCAGTTTCGCCTCCTTCGCCGGTTTGAGCCAAACCCGGGCGCCCGCCTCTTGGGCGCCCCGGGCTACTGCCTGCGCCATCTTCAGGGTATTGCCGCCCTGGCTGTGGAAGATAACCAGTACGGTCGGTTCTTCCCCCGCGGGCTCAACTTGTGGGGGCCGGTCGGCCATGGTGCACCTCCGGGTAGAGTGTTTTCGGGTCTCCGGCAGCCGCCGGCCTCGATCCTCCGGTATGCGGGCAGGGCTTGCCGGTTCCGGATCGGCCGCAACGGGCCCGACCGTCCTGCGCAGCGTGTGTCAATATTTCGCCACTTTACGAGCCGTTTCCTCCCCGGTTATCGGCGGTTTATCAGGACGGCTTGCCGGGCGGCCGGGCCGGAAGGGGGGGATGCCGGGGTAAGCCAAGGCCGTTGCGTCTGACGACGGCCGCAGGGAGTGACCCCAAGGCGTCCGCCAAAGCGGATGTGCCGGGTAAGGTTGCGCCCGAGCCCCGCGACCGGTATACTGGTAACGGACGACAGAACCGGAAATCCGGGCCCAAGGAGGTCACGAAACCCGTGAAGTGCCCCCTCTGTGAAGTCACCATGAAGGAAGTAGAGCGGCGCGGCGTGCTCATCGATGTGTGCCCGGAATGCAGGGGCGTGTGGCTGGACCGCGGCGAGCTGGAGAAGCTGCTTTCCGTCTCCCAACACGAGCGCGACGAAGAAGCGCGCTACGAAGAGAGCCACCCCAAAGGGCGCAGGCACGAAGATCACGAGCCCTACCCGCCATACAAGAAAAAGCACAAGCGCCGTTCCTTCCTAGAGGATCTCTTCGACTTCGACTAGGCGGCCAGGTGGCGTACGCCGTTCGGCGCCCGGGCTACCCGGCTGCCCGCCGCCTCGGCCCCGATTTTTTCAATCTTCAACAGGCGGTTCAGTGCCGGCCCCGGCAAAAAACAAGCCTGGGTCCGGCCCCTGGGCCCCAAAGTCGAAGTTAAGGCGGAATCTCACACACGAACCCCTCGGAGCGTGAAGGCATCGCGGTTCATCTGGTCGGGTAAATGGTGAAAAGGGAGTCGGGGCTGCCGGCAGGCGGAGAAGGCGTGGGGGTACGCTCCGGGGCCAGTCCGTACCGCGGGAAGGGACCCATGCGGTGGAGGCCGTAGCACTCTTGGTGGCCGTGGTGCTGTTCCTGGCCGGGCTGGCGGGGATTCTATTGCCGGTACTGCCCGGCCACCCGCTTATCTGGCTGGGAATGCTCTTCTACGGGCTACTCACCGGCTTTGAGAGTATAAGCTGGCCTTTTCTGCTATGGCAGGGTCTTCTGGCCCTGGCCGGGGTACTGGTCGACTACCTGGCCGGGGCCTGGGGAGTGCGGCGCTACGGCGGCTCCCGGGCGGCGGTGTGGGGGGCGGTCGGAGGAGCCATAGTGGGGGGCCTGGCGCTGGGGCCACTGGGCATCCTGGTGGGGCCGCTGGCAGGCGCGGTGGGGGCAGAGCTGGTAGCCGGGCGTTCTCCGGCCCAGGCCCTCCGGGTAGGTCTCGGCACTCTGGTGGGCTTTCTCGGCGGTCTGGTATTGAAGTTCGGGCTGGCCGCAGCCATGATCGTCTGGTTCTTCCTGGCGGTCTGGTAGGTCGGCCCTCGCGGCGCCCCGCATACATACCCGGGACCCGTGGTCGTTATGAGACGCGGTCTGGTGACTGAGTTATCCCCACCGGACTGCGAGGCGTCAGGCCGCTTGCTCGGCCAGGGGCCCGGCAGGAGGAGGACACGCCACTGTGGGCGGGTACCGAACTCGGTGAGAGCGAGCGTGGAGGCGGGCGCCAGGCCTCTGGACGGCCGAAGCCGCGCCGGCGCCATGGACGGGTTCTTGCGCGGTGTGCCCTCGGAGGGAGCGCGAGGCTCGAACCTGGTTAGGTTGGCAAAGCGACCGGTACTAGGGCGAAACCAGCGCTGCGCCGGGACAAACTGGGGGCAACCCAGGATTAGTGGGTATGGGAGTCGTAATGTGCTATCATATATTCCGGTGAGTGCCGGATGCAGGAACGGATCATAGTCAAGGGTGCCCGGGCGCACAACCTCAAAAACATAGACGTGGAAATTCCCCGGGGCAAGCTGGTGGTCATCACCGGCCTGAGCGGCTCGGGCAAGTCGTCCCTGGCCTTCGACACCATCTACGCCGAGGGGCAGCGCCGCTACGTGGAGTCCCTCTCCGCCTACGCCCGCCAGTTCTTGGGCCAGATGGACAAACCCGACGTGGACTACATCGAGGGCCTCTCCCCGGCCATCTCCATAGACCAGAAGAGCACCAGCCACAACCCCCGCTCCACCGTGGCCACGGTCACCGAGATCTACGACTACCTGCGCCTGCTTTTTGCCCGCATCGGCCGGCCCTACTGCCCGGCCTGCGGCACGGCCATAGCGCCCAAGGCGGTCTCCCAGATGGTGGACCAGATCATGGCCTATCCCGAGGGGACGCGGCTGGTGGTCATGGCGCCGGTGGTCCGGGGCCGGAAGGGCGAGCACCAGAAGCTGCTGGAGGACCTCCGCCGCCAGGGCTATTCCCGGGTGCGGGTTAACGGGGAAATGGCGCTGCTGGACGAGGGTATGCCCCGTCTGGACAAAAACAAAAAGCACCGGCTGGAAGTGGTGGTGGACCGGCTGGTGGTGCGGCCGGGCATTCAGAAGCGCCTGGCCGACTCCCTGGAGACCGCCCTGAACCTGGCGGACGGGCTGGTAATGGTGCAGGCAGACGAAGGCGAGGAGATTATCTTCAGCCAGAAGTTCGCCTGTCCGGAATGCGGCACCAGCTTTGCCGAAATCTCTCCCCGGCTTTTTTCCTTCAACAGTCCCTACGGGGCCTGTCCGGCCTGCAGCGGCCTGGGCGTTACCCGGGTATTCGATCCCGAACTGGTGATTTCCAGCCCCAGTCTCTCTCTCCGGGAGGGAGCCATTGCCCCCTGGGCGGCCCACGCCGGCCGCTACCACCAGGAGATGCTGGAGGCCTTCTGCCGGTACCACGGCATCAGCCTCGACCGGCCGCTGAGGGAATTGCCCCGGGAGCACCTGGACCTGGTGCTTTACGGCAGCGGTGAAACCCTGGCCTTTCGCTACACCAACCGCTTCGGCGGAACCCATACCCACTACGTCAGCTTCGAGGGCGTGATTCCTTATTTAGAGCGCAAGTACCGGGAGGCTACTTCCGACTGGATCCGGGAGGACCTGGAGGCCTACACGGATACCCGTCCCTGTCCGCGCTGTCAGGGCACCCGGCTGAAGCCCGAGGCCCTCTCGGTGCTGGTGGGCGGGCTGAACATTGCCCGGGTGGCGGCCATGAGCGTGCGCCAGGCCCGGGATTTTCTGGGCGGCTTGAGCCTCACTCCCCGGGAGGAAATGATCGCCCGCGAGATTTTGAAGGAGCTCCAGAACCGCCTGGGCTTCCTGGCCGACGTGGGGCTGGACTATCTCACCCTGGACCGCGCCGCCGCCAGCCTCTCCGGAGGCGAGGCGCAGAGGATCCGTCTGGCGACGCAGATCGGGTCCAAGCTTACCGGGGTGCTCTACGTGCTGGACGAGCCCAGCATCGGCCTGCACCAGCGGGACAACGTGCGCCTGCTCAACACCCTCAAGCAGCTTCGCGACCTGGGGAACACGGTAATCGTGGTGGAGCACGACGAGGAAACCATCCGCGCCGCCGACTACCTCATCGACATCGGCCCGGGAGCCGGCACCCAGGGCGGAGAGGTAGTGGCCTGCGGCCGGGTAGAGGATATCGTTCGCTGTCCCCGCTCCCTTACCGGGCAGTACCTGAGCGGACGCCGCCGCATTCCCGTGCCCGCCCGGCGCCGCCCGGGAAACGGTAAGTGGCTGGAGGTGGTGGGGGCGCGCGAGCACAATCTCAAGGACATCACCGTAGGCTTCCCCCTGGGCACCTTCATCTGCGTGACCGGGGTTTCCGGGTCCGGCAAGAGCACCCTGGTGAACGACATCCTCTACCGCCGGCTGGCCCAGGAGCTGCACCGTGCCCGGGAGAAGCCCGGCGCGCACGCCGATCTCCGGGGTTTGGAGCACGTGGACAAGGTGATCAACATCGACCAGTCGCCCATCGGCCGCACCCCGCGCTCCAACCCGGCCACCTACACCGGCGTGTTCGATTACATCCGCCAGCTGTTCGCCGCCACGCCCGAGGCCCGGGTGCGAGGGTACAAGCCGGGCCGGTTCAGCTTCAACGTGCGTGGCGGCCGCTGCGAGGCCTGCCAGGGCGACGGCATAATCAAGATCGAGATGCACTTCTTACCCGATGTGTACGTGCCCTGCGAGGTATGCAAGGGCAAGCGCTACAACCGCGAGACCCTGGAGGTCACCTACAAGGGGAGGAACATCGCCGAGGTGCTGGAGATGACCGTGGACGAGGCGGTGGAATTCTTCAGCTCGCTTCCCTCCATTTACCGCAAGCTCAAGACCCTGCAGGATGTGGGCCTGGGTTACATCCGCCTGGGCCAGCCGGCCACCACCCTCTCCGGCGGCGAGGCCCAGCGGGTGAAGCTGGCCACGGAGCTGTCCCGCCGGGCCACCGGACGCACGGTCTACATTCTGGATGAGCCCACCACCGGGCTGCATATGGCCGACATCCACAAGCTGCTCGAGGTGCTCAACGAGCTTACCGACGCCGGCAACACGGTGATCGTGATCGAGCACAACCTGGACGTGATCAAGACCGCGGACTACGTCATCGACCTGGGCCCCGAGGGCGGGGAGGAGGGAGGAAGGGTGGTAGCGACCGGTACGCCGGAGGAGGTTAGCCGGGTACCGGAATCCTATACCGGGCAGTTCCTGGCCCGGGTGCTGGGCGCGGCCGGCACCCGGGCTATGGCTCGGGCCTAAAGCGGAGTTAGCCCTACTTTTGGGGTGGCGGGCGGTACCGGGTGCTCATCTGAGTACATTGGCACCTCGCCGGGTACCGAACTTGGCGAGGGCAAGTCCGGAGGCGGGCCGGAGGCCATGGACGGCCGAAGCGGCGGGGCGCCACGGACGGCGCCTCCGCCGGGAGCCCGCCGGAGGGCGAAGCCCGAGCCTTAGCTCGGTCGGCGAGGTGACAGTACGAACGGGGAGCACCCGGTACCGCCCAAGGCACGCTGGGGAGGCGCCAGAGTCTAAAGGGGTGGGAACGGTGGGCTGGCAGGATAAGGTGAAGGACCTGCCCGAGGCGCCGGGAGTGTACCTCATGCGGGACGCATCGGGCGAAGTAATTTACGTGGGTAAGGCGAGCTCCCTGCGGCAGCGGGTGCGTTCCTACGTCCACGATCCGGCCGGCCAGCCGCCCAAGGTGCGGGCCCTGGTCCAGCACGTGGCCGACCTGGAGTACATCGTCACCGATACTCCGGTGGAGGCCCTGGTGCTGGAATGCAACCTGATCAAGAGCTACCGCCCGCGCTACAACGTTAACCTCAAGGACGACAAGGCCTACCCTTATCTCAAGATAACCCTTAGGGAGGAGTTTCCCCGCCTGGCGGTTACCCGGCGCCGCCAGGAGGACGGCTCCCGCTACTTCGGCCCCTACACCAACGCCGGAGCCTTACGCCAGACTCTCCGGGTAATGCGCCGGGTATTTCCCCTGCGTACCTGCAAGACCCAGCGCTGGCCGGCCGGGCAGCGGCCCTGCCTGGACGCGCACCTGGGTCTGTGCCTGGCTCCCTGCGCCGGCCGGGTAGATTCCGCTGCCTACCGCCGGGTGGCGGCGGACCTGGTGGCCTTCCTGGAAGGACGCGGGGAGATCCTGCTCAGGGACCTGCGGCGCCGCATGGAGGAAGCGGCCCGGGAACTGCGTTTTGAGGAGGCGGCCCGGCTGCGGGACCGGTGGCAGGCCCTGGAGGAGGTACTGGCGCACCGCCGGGTGGCCTTTGGCGGCGAGGGCGACCGGGACGTGGTGGGCCTGGCCGTGGCCGGAGGAGAGGCCTCGGTGCAGGTATTTACCCTGCGCGGAGGGGCGGTTACCGGCCGGGAGAATTTCTTCCTGGAAGCGGGTGAAAGCGAGGCCGGAGAGATCCTGCGCTCCTTCCTGCAGCATTATTACAGCCGCCGCGAGGAGGTGCCGGCCGAGATTCTGCTTCCCGGCGAGCCGGAGGACCGCCTGCTTCTGGAGCAGTGGCTCACCTCGCGCCGGGGGCGCAGGGTGAGGCTCTTGGTTCCCAGACGGGGAACCAAGAGGGAACAGGTGGCGCGGGCGGAGGCCAACGCCGCTGCGGCGCTTGATCTCCGCCAGAAGGGCGAAGAGCGGCGCCTGTCCCGGGTGGCGGCGGTGGGGCAGGCCCTGGGACTGGCGGCCCTGGCCCGGCGCATCGAAGGTTACGACATATCCCACCTGGGGGGTACGGCGGCAGTGGGCTCTATGGTGGTGTTCGTGGACGGCCGGCCGGAGAAGGCGTCCTACCGCCGCTTCCGGGTGCGGGAAGCCGAACGCGGAGACGACTACGGCGCCCTGCGGGAGGTGCTGCGGCGGAGGCTGGAGCGCCTGGCCGCCGGGGACCCCGGCTTTGCCGCTCCCCCGGATCTGATTCTGGTGGACGGAGGCCGGGGACAGGTGGAGGCGGCGCGGGAGGTGCTGGAGGAGGCGGGTTGGCCGGAGCTTCCGGTGTACGGCCTGGCCAAGGCGGAGGAAGTCCTGTACTATCCCGGGGGCGGCCCGCTGGAGCTGGGGCGGGATTCGCCGGCCCTGCAGCTTCTGCAGGAAGTGCGAGACGAGGCCCACCGCTTTGCCCAGAGCTACCACCACCGCCTCCGGCAGCGGGAGACCCGCCGTTCGGTGCTGGGGGAGGTCCCGGGAGTGGGTCCGAAGCGGCGGCGGGCGCTGCTGGAGGCCTTCGGATCGGTGGAAGGATTGCGAAGGGCGAGTGTCGAAGAGATAGCGGCGGTAAAGGGGATGAGCCGGGCCCTGGCCGCCCGCGTTAAGGCCCACCTGGAGGCAGAACCGGGCGAGGACTCTGGAAGCTGAGGTATGCCCGGGGAACCAGGACCGTAGCGGGTGCAAACCGGGGATCTTCCTGAGTTATCCCCCCGTTTCGGTCGGCAGTCCTGGTTTACCTAAAGCGTGCCGGGTGCCGAACTCGGTGAGAGCGAGCGGGGAGGCGGGCGCCAGGCCACGGACGGCCGAAGCGGCGGGGCGCCAGGGACGGCGCCTCTGCCGGTAGCCCGCCGGAGCGCGAAGCGCAAAGCTGTTCGGCCGGCTAAGTGACCGGTACGAGGGGAAGCAGGGCTGCCGGCAGGGAAAAGTCGGGATCCGTCAGGGGATTTACCGGGGCATCATGGGGGTGAAGGGTTGGCGACTTTCCGGCTGGTGGCTGTTGACCTGGACGGCACGCTGTTGAACCGGAACTGGGAGATTTCGCCCCGGGCCAAGGAAGCGGTCCGCGCCGTTCGGGAGCGCGGTGTGTTCGTAACCCTGGCCACGGGCCGCATGTACGCTTCGGCGATCCGTTATGCCCGCGAGTTGGAGCTGGACCTTCCCCTCATCACCTACAACGGCGCGGTGGTAAAGACTTCCTCCGAAGGACTGGTCATCTACGAGCGGCTGCTGCCCCGACATTACGCGCGGGAAATCATTGCCCTGGTGCAGGAGAAGAGTTATCCCATTAACCTTTACTTTAACCACGGCGGCGATCGCCTCTACGTCGATCGGATTAGCGCCGCCGCGCGCCGCTACGCCTTTCAGTCCAGCGTTCCCTTTTACGAAGTCCCGGATCTCCGCTCCCTTCTCGACCGGGACCCCATCAAGCTGGTGGTTCTGGGCGAGGAAGAGCTGCTGGACGCCCTGGCCGAGGAGAGCCGGGCTCGTTGGGGCCGGGAACTGTACATCACCAAGTCCGAGCCCACCTACCTGGAGTACCTCCATCCCGAGGCCACCAAGGGCCGGGCACTGGCGGCGGTGGCGCAGCACCTGGGGGTGGCGCGGGAGGAGGTCATGGCCATCGGGGACAGCTTCAACGACGTGGAGATGTTCAGGTACGCGGGGCTGGCGGTGGCCATGGGCAACGCCCGGGAGGAGATCAAGGCGGCGGCGGACTACGTGGCTCCCCCCAACGAGGAAGAGGGGGTAGCCGCGGTTCTGGAACAGTTTATCCTGCGCGGCTAGGGGAGGGAAAGGAAAGCGCCGGAGATTCCTACCTCGCGAAAGAAGTCGGTGCCGGGCAAGGTGAGGCGCATGGGAAGGAAGCAAGACTTGGTAATCGTCACCGGTCTTTCCGGCGCGGGTAAGACTCAGGCCGTACGCTGCCTGGAGGACATGGGTTACTTTTGCGTGGATAACCTTCCGCCCGAGCTGGTTCCCCGGTTCCTGGAACTGATGGGACAGGCGGGCGAGACCGTCGGGCGGGTGGCGCTGGTAATCGACGTGCGGGGAGGCCACTTCTTTCCCGCAGTATTTGAGACTCTGGCCTTCCTGGACCGTCAGGGGGTCAACTACGAGATCCTCTTCCTGGAGGCCGCGGACGAGACCCTGGTCCGGCGCTACAAGGAAACGCGCCGCCGGCACCCGCTCTCGGAAGAGGGCTCCATCCTGGAGGGCATCCGGGAGGAAAGGCGCCGGCTCGAGGAGTTGCGCGGAAGGGCCAATAAGGTAATCGACACCACCGAACTCTCTCCCCAGGAGCTGCGCGACCAGATCCGGGAGCTTTTCGGCCGGCCGGACGATACCTCGCTGCGGGTTACGGTAATGTCCTTCGGCTACAAGTACGGGGTGCCTCTGGACGCCGACCTGGTCATGGACGTGCGCTTCCTGCCCAATCCTTTTTACGTGGAAGAACTGCGGCCCCTAAGCGGCCAGGACCGGCAGGTGGTGGACTTCATCTTCCGGCATCCGGCGGCGGGAGAATTTCTGGAACGCTTCCTGGCCCTGCTGCGGTTTCTTCTCCCCCACTACCTTCAGGAAGGCAAGACTCACCTGGTGGTGGCCATCGGCTGTACCGGCGGGCTGCACCGCTCGGTGACCTTTGCCGACAAGGTGGCCACTGCCTTGAAGGAGGAAGGCTGCCGGGTCACCGTCACCCACCGGGATCTGCGGCGCGAGCGGCCTCGGGCGGGAGGCGCCGCCGCCGACGGCTGAAACCGGCGATGTATACTTGCCGGGAGGCCGTCCCGGGCCCTTGTTAAGCCCCCGGAAGCGGGTTATATTATTGGCCGATAAGCTCGATTTCGGGAGGAAACCGCTTCTATGGGGGTAAGAATCACCGATACTACCCTGCGGGACGGTCAGCAGTCGCTCCTGGCCACCCGCATGAAGACCGAAGACATGCTGCCGGCTGCCGAGCGACTGGACCGGGTGGGCTTTCACTCCCTGGAGGTTTGGGGCGGAGCCACCTTCGACAGCTGCCTGCGCTTCCTCAGGGAGGACCCCTGGGAGCGGCTGCGCCGGCTGCGCGCCGCCTTTGACCGCACCCCTTTGCAGATGCTCCTTCGGGGCCAGAACCTGGTGGGCTACGAGCACTATCCGGACGACGTGGTGGAGGCCTTTGTCCGCCGGGCCCACGCCAACGGCATCCGGATCTTCCGCATCTTCGACGCTCTCAACGATCCCCGGAATCTGGAAAAGGCCATGCAGGTGGCCAAGGGCGTGGGCGCCCACGTGCAGGCCACCATCTCCTACACCATCAGTCCGGTCCACGACGTGGAGTACTACCTCGGGGTGGGCCGCACCCTGCGGGAGATGGGGGCCGACTCCCTCTGCATCAAGGATATGGCGGGCATAATCACCCCGGTGGCGGCGCGCGAACTGGTGGCCGCCCTCAAGCGCGAGGTGGGCCTGCCCGTGCAGCTGCACTGCCACTATTCCAGCGGCCTGGCCTCCATGGCCTACTGGGAGGCGGTGCACGCCGGCGTGGACGTGGTGGACACCGCCATTTCCTCCATGGCCATGGGTCCATCGCAGCCGCCCTGCGAATCCCTGGTGGTGGCCCTGCAGGGCACGCCCTACGATGCCGGCCTGGACGTGGGTCTATTGGCCGACCTGGCCGCCTACTTCAAGGAGGTGCGCGGCCGCTACCGCGAGTTCGACGTGGGTTCCGGTAACGTGGACATTAACGTGCTCAACTACCAGATACCGGGCGGCATGATCTCCAATTTCGTGGCCCAGCTCACGCAGCTCAACGCCCTGGATAAGCTGCCGCAGGTACTGGCCGAGGTACCGCGGGTCCGGGCCGACCTGGGCTACCCGCCCCTGGTCACCCCTACCAGCCAGATTGTGGGCACGCAGGCGGTGTTTAACGTGCTGGGTGGCGAGCGCTACAAGATCTGCGCCAACGAGACCAGGGCCTACCTGCGGGGCCTTTACGGCCGGCCGCCCGGACCGGTAAACGAGGAAGTGCGGGCCAGGGTGGTGGGCAATCAGGAGGTAATCACCTGCCGGCCGGCGGACCTGCTGGAGCCGCGGCTGGAAAAGGCCCGGGAGGAGATCAAGGAGTGGGCCCACAGCGAGGAGGACGTGATCTCCTACTGCCTGTTCCCCAACGTGGCCAAAGAATACTTCGAGTACCGGGCGAGCGCCTAGCGGGCACGACGCCCAGCTTCGGCGCCGTCGTCAGGGCGGAATTGGCCCATCTCTGGCCGGAGAAGCCCTGTTGTATGCAGGCGGAACTGGCCGGGGTCCTCACCTTTGCCGCCCGCTGGGACGGGACGGCCCCGCACGGGTTGCGCGTGACCACTCCTCAGGCGGCGGTGGCGCGGCTGGTCTACCGGCTGCTGAAGAGTGCGGTGGGGGTCAGGCCCGGGGTGGTGGCGGGTAGGCGCACCTACCGGCTGGAGGCCGACCTGACGCCGGAGCTGTGGCGCTGGATGGACGCCTGGCCCGGCCTCCTGGACCGGCACCGGCGCTACACCCGGCGCCAGTTGCAGCGCACGGGGCTGGCGGCGGGCTGCTGCCGCCGGGCCTTCCTGCGCGGAGCCTTTCTGGTGGCGGGCTCGGTCAGCAGTCCCCGGGGGGGCTATCACCTGGAAATCCTGCTGCCCTCCGAGGCCTGGGGGTTCAACCTGGCGGAGATACTGGCCTCCTTCGGCCTGACCGGTGCCGTGTGCCGCCGCCGCGGCAGTTCGGTGCTCTACTTTAAGGACGGGGAACAGATCGCCCGCCTGCTTACGCTCGTGGGTGCGCACACCTCCTATCTGGAGTTCGAGAGCGCCCGGGTGCTGAAAGAGGTGCGCAGCCGGGTAAACCGCCTGGTGAACTGCGACACCGCCAACCTCAACCGGACGGTAGATGCGGGCCTGAAGCAGGCCGCCCTGATCGCCCGGCTCAGAGAAAGGGGTGCCTGGACCGACCTGCCGGAGGGCCTGCGGCAGGTGGCGGAACTGCGCCTGGCCCATCCCGAGGCCAGCCTGCGCGAGCTGGGGCAGATGCTCACGCCCAGGCTGGGCAAGACTGCGGTGCGTTACCGCCTGAAGCTCCTGGAGCAGATGGCCGTCGAGTCCGGAGCGAAGGCGCCGGCCGCGGAAACCGGAGACTCTGCCGGCGCCGCGCAGGAGACCCGGGCGTGAACTCGTGCCCGGCCCGGGCACGCGGATTCTTTTCCGCCCCCAGGCAACAGGTGTACGCAGAAGCCTGGATTTCCCCGCTCCTGGCCGGTAGTCCTGGTTCCGCCTCGTACCGGTCGCTTCGCCGACCGAACTAGGGCTCGAGCTTCGGGTTCCGGCGGGCTCCCGGCGGAGGCGCCGTCCGTGGCGCCCCGCCGCTTCGGCCGTCCATGGCCTTCGGCCCGCCTCCACCCTTGCCCTCGCCAAGTTCGGTACCCGCCGAGACTTTAGGTACTCGGCGAAACCAGGACTACCGGCCAGTGAAGCTTGAGGCGGGAAACGCTGACAAGAGAACCCTGCACCTGTGCCGGGGCCGTGCCGATAGAAGCCCGGCGGAAGAATGGGGGAGCGCCTGTGCGTCGCTACCAGAGCTTCCCGGTCGAGGGCAAGAACTCCATGCAGTACTGGACCCGCCTGGCCCCGTTCTGGCGGGTCTGTTTCAACTTCGTGGTCATCCAGACCTGCCGGTTCTTGCCCTTCCTGGGGTTCAAGAACTTCTGCTACCGCCACCTTTTGGGCATGAAGGTGGGCCGGGATGTATCCGTGGGACTCATGGCCATGTTCGACGTGCTGCGGCCGGACTACATCTCCATCGGCGCCAATACGGTGATCGGCTACAACGCCACTATTCTGGCCCACGAGTTTCTGCCCCGGGAGTACCGGGTGGGCCGGGTGGAGATCGGCCGGGACGTGTTGATCGGGGCCAACGCCACCGTGCTTCCCGGGGTAAAGATCGGGGACGGCGCCATGGTGGCCGCCGGGTCGGTGGTAACCCGGGACGTACCGGCCGGGGCGGTGGTGGCCGGGGTGCCGGCCCGGATGGTACGCGGGCCCGAAGGAGGAGAACCGGGATGGTAGTGCTGCCGCATAAGGAAGGCGCGGGCAGGAGGGTGCCGGAGCGGCTGCGGCTCCTGCTCTTCGACCGTCGTTTCCTGTGGTTGCTGCTGGCGATCAATGCCGGAGGAGCGGCTTCCGGCTACCTCTGGTACCGGGAGCAACTGGCGTCCACGCCGCGGTATTACTGGCCCTTCGTGCCGGACAGCCCTCTTTCCGCTACCCTGTTTGCCTTAATGCTGGGCCTGTGGCTGGCCGGCCGCAGGGGAGCGTTTTCTCGCCTGGTGGCCCTGGTGGCCACCGTGTGGATAATCAAGTACGGGCTCTGGGCGGTAGGCCTGATCAGCGACTACTGGTCGGTGACGGCGCGCACCACGCCGGTGGAATGGTCCCTGTGGCTTTCCCACTGGGGAATGGCCCTGGAGGGGGCGCTCTACTTTCCCTACCTGGCCGTTTCCCGGCGCACGGCGGCGGCGGCCACGGCCTGGGTGGCGCTCAACGACTTCATCGACTACGGGCTGGGGCAGCACCCCTACCTCTTCCTGGAGTCCCAGCACCCCCTGGCCCTGTCCCTGGCCCTGGGGTTGAGCCTGGGGCTTTCGGCGGCCGTCTGGGTGCGGGCGGCGCGGCGGTAAGGTCGCGCCGGCAGGAAAGTGCTCTGGCGGCAGCGAATATACATTCTGCAGAACTAGAGGCAGAGCAGGGGTGGAAAAAGTGCGCGTCGGCATCGGCGTGGAAATGGAACAGGCCCAGAGGCTGGTTCTGACCCCGGAACTGCGCCAGGCCATAGCCGTGCTGCAGCTTCCCGGCCTGGAATTGGCCCGCTACGTCGAGGAAGCCCTGCAGGACAATCCGCTCCTGGAATTGAGGGAAGAAGAGGGCGCCGAGGAGGAAGCGGCGGCGGACCGGGAACTTGAGGAAGAGTGGCTAGAATATTTTGCCGACACCAGCGACCTCGGTTATACCGACCTGGCCCGTTCTCAGCCGCCCGATAGAACGCCGGATTTTGCCTCCGGGGAGGGCTCTACCCTGTCCGAGCACCTGCGCTGGCAGTTGTACGGTCTGAGCGTAGAGCCGCGGCAGCGGGTAATCGTGGAGTTTCTCATCGGTAACGTAGACCGCCAGGGCTACCTGCGTATCGGGGTGGATGAGGCGGCCCGGTGCCTGGGGGCCGAAACCCGGGAGGTGGAAGAGGCGGTCAGGCTGCTTCAGAGTTTCGATCCCCCGGGTGTGGGGGCGCGTAACCTTAGCGAGTGCCTGCTGCTGCAGCTCGCCCAGCTCCGGACCGACCGCCGCCTGGCCGAGGAAATCGTACGCGGGTACTTGGAGGATGTGGCCGCGGGCAGGCTGGCAAGGATCGCGCGCCGGTTGGGGACCGAAGTGGCGGAAGTGCAGGCGGCGGTGGACCTCATCCGCAGCCTCGACCCCAAGCCCGGCCGGCGCTTCGGCTCCTCTCAGGAGGTGCGCTACGTGCAGCCGGACGTGGTGGTGGAGAAGGTAGGCGAGGAGTACGTGGTCATGGTCCACGACCCCGTGTCCTCGCGCCTGGGATTGAACCCCGCCTACTATTCGCTGCTCAAGAGCGGGGAACTCCGCGATCCGGAAGTCCGTCGCTTTCTGGAAGGCCGCCTGGCCGCCGCCGTGTGGCTCATCCGCAGCCTGGAGCAGCGGCGCCTGACCCTATACCGCGTGTCCGGCTTCATCGTGGAGTACCAGCGGGAGTTCCTCGACCGGGGGCTGGAGTATCTGCGGCCGCTGAACCTGCGCCAGGTGGCGGAGGCCCTGGGCCTCCACGAGTCCACGGTGAGCCGGGCTACCGCCAACAAGTACATGCAGACGCCAAGAGGCCTCTACGAGTTCCGCTTCTTCTTCGCCGGCCGGGTTAACGCTAGTTTCGGGCCGGCCGCCGCGCCCACGGTGAAAAAACTTCTCAAGGAATACGTGGCCGCCGAAGACCCGCGTCGGCCGCTTACCGACCGCGAGCTGGCCGAACTCCTGCGCCGGCGGGGCATTTGCCTGGCCCGGCGCACCGTGGCCAAGTACCGGGAGGAGTTGGGCATCGGAGCGGTGAACCGGCGCCGGCGCTACTGAGCGGAAGTTCAACCTATTTCTCTTTAGGGTTCTGCGCCGGCGGGAGGAATTGCCCGCCAGGCGTGGAATTTTTTTTGCTTGGGCAACCCATACTAGTGCCAGCGTCAAGACCATATGGATGGGACGGAGGCAACGGCTGTGCCGGTAAGGGTTGCCATCAACGGTTTCGGCCGCATCGGCCGGCTGGTGTTTAGGGCCGCCATGCACCGGGAGGACCTGGTAGTGGTAGCAGTGAACGAACTGGCGGACGCCCGGACCAACGCCCACCTGCTGAAGTACGACTCGACGCACGGGCGCCTGAATGCGGAGGTCCGGGCCCGAGAAGGAGCCCTGACCGTAGACGGCAAAGAGGTTAAGGTCTTTGCCCAACGTAACCCCCAGGATCTCCCCTGGGGAGAGCTAGGGGTGGAAGTGGTGGTAGAAGCCACCGGCCACTTCACCGAAGCCGGCCGGGCCAGGGCCCACCTGGCGGCAGGCGCCAGGCGGGTGATAATTACCGCTCCCGCCAAGAACGAGGACGTAACCCTGGTGGTGGGCGTAAACCACCAGGCCTATGATCCCGCCCGGCACCGCATCATCTCCAATGCTTCCTGCACCACCAACTGCCTGGCTCCGGTGGCCCGGGTGCTGCACGAGCGGCTGGGGATCCGGCGCGGGCTGATGAGCACCGTGCATGCCTACACCAACGATCAGCGGCTGCTGGACATGGAGCACCGGGACTTGCGGCGGGCCAGGAGCGCTGCCGCCTCCATTGTGCCCACCACCACCGGTGCCGCCCAGGCGGTGGGGGCGGTGTTGCCGGAACTGGCGGGCAAACTCAGCGGCTTTGCCATGCGGGTCCCGGTAGCCGACGTTTCCGTGCTGGATCTGGTGGCAGAGGTGAAACGGCCCACCACGATGGAGGAAGTGAACGCCGCCTTTCGCGAGGCGGCCCGGGGAGAGTTGGCCGGAATACTGGACTACACCGAAGAGCCGCTGGTTTCAATTGACTTCAGGGGAGACCCCCATTCGGCCGTAGTAGACGGGCTTTCCACCATGGTAATGGACGGTACCCTGGTCAAGGTGGTAGCCTGGTACGACAACGAGTGGGGCTACTCCTGCCGGGTGGTGGACTTGATCGGCTTCATGGCCTCCCGAGGCCTGTAGGCCGGGTTATCCCTCGGGCCAGGCAGTCCTGTTTCTCCGAAGGGAGCCAGGACTGCCTGCGGAGGTTTTAATCCGTCCGGGTCCGGGCGGCCGGAACCATACAGTACGGCCTTTGGAGGGCAGAAGGAGGTTGGGTCTATGCGTAAGAAGACCGTGCGTGACGTGGACGTGCGCAACCGGCGCGTCCTGGTACGGGTGGACTTTAACGTTCCCCTGGATAGGGAAGGTCGAGTGGCAGATGACACCCGCATCCGTGCTGCCCTACCCACCATCAAGTACCTGCGGGAGCAGAAGGCAAAGGTAATCCTGGTATCCCACCTGGGCCGGCCGAAGGGGAAGGTAAAGGAGGAACTCCGGCTGGACCCGGTGGCCCGCCGCCTGTCCGAACTGCTGGGAGAGGAAGTGCGCAAAGCAAACGACTGCCTGGGGCCGGAAGTTGAGGCGGCGGCGGCCGCGCTCGGACCCGGCCAAGTGTTGCTGCTGGAGAACATCCGCTTTTATCCTGAAGAGGAGAAGAACGATGCGGAATTCGCCCGGCGGCTGGCCGCTCTGGCGGACGTCTACGTCAACGACGCCTTCGGCACCGCCCACCGGGCCCACGCCTCCACCGCCGGGGTGGCCGCCTACCTGCCGGCGGTGGCCGGTTTCTTGATGGAGAAAGAAGTGGACTTTCTGGGACGGCTCCTGGAAGCTCCGGAACGCCCGTACGTGGCCGTGCTGGGCGGAGCCAAGGTCTCGGACAAGATCGGAGTCATACAGAACCTGCTGACCCGGGTAAACACCCTGCTGCTGGGCGGAGGTATGGCCAACACGTTCCTGGCCGCCCGGGGTCTGGGAGTGGGGCGATCCCTGCTGGAGGAGGACAAGATCGCCCTGGCCGGAGAACTCCTGGAGGCGGCCCGGCAGAAAGGAGTAGAGGTGTTGCTGCCCGAGGACGTGGTGGTAGCGCCGGAGGCCGGGGGGCAGGCCCCGGGCCGGCCGGTGGCCGTTCAGGCCATCCCGGCGGCGGAAATGGTGTGCGACATCGGGCCGGCTACCGTGCGCAAGTACGCAGAGAAGATTGCCGGCGCCCGCACCGTGGTCTGGAACGGCCCTATGGGCATCTTCGAGGTAGAGGCCTTCGCCGCGGGCACCAGAGGCGTGGCCGAGGCGGTGGCCTCCTGCCCGGGGCTGACGGTGGTGGGAGGCGGCGACTCGGTGGCCGCCCTGGAAAAGGCGGGGCTGGCCGAACGGGTGACCCACGTCTCCACCGGCGGCGGAGCCTCCCTGGAATTCCTGGAGGGCAGGACGCTCCCCGGAGTGGCCGCGCTGCTGGACGCCTGAGGTAAGCTCCGTAACGTCTGTCGTCGCGACGACAAACTGAGGGCCAACCAGAGGTTAAGGGTCGAGCCCGCGCCGGCCGGGCCCCGGTACGGAGCCCCGGGGGCCTCCGGGAGAGAGGGAAACGGGGGAGGAACCGATGCGCACGCCTTTAATCGCCGCCAACTGGAAGATGCACAAGACCATTCCCGAGGCGGAAGCCCTGGCAAGGGAACTGCTGCCGCTGGTGGCCGACGTAGAGGACCGCGAGGTAGTGCTCTGCCCGCCTTTTCCGGCCCTGGCGGCGGTGGCCGCCGCCTGCCGCGGCAGCCGGGTGGCGGTAGGAGCCCAGGATTTGCACTGGGAGGCGCAGGGCGCCTACACCGGCGCGGTCTCCGCCCCCATGCTGCTGGCCGCCGGCTGCCGCTACGTGATCGTGGGCCATTCCGAGCGGCGCCGGTACTTCGGTGAGGACGACGCCACCGTAAACAAGAAACTGGCAGCGGCGTTCCAGGCCGGTCTCAAGCCCATCCTGTGCCTGGGCGAAACCCTGGCCCAGCGGGAGCTGGGCCTGACCGAGGCGCTGTGCGAAATCCAGCTCCGCCAGGCCCTGGCCGGAGTGGAGGCAGGCCGGATCGAGAATCTGGTGGTGGCCTACGAGCCGGTCTGGGCCATCGGCACCGGGCGCACTCCCGTGCCCGAGGAAGCCCAGGCGGTGGTGGCCTTCCTGCGCCGGGCACTGGCGGGGATGTACGGGCCCGAGCCCGCAGGCCGGGTGCGGTTGCTTTACGGCGGTAGTGTGACCCCGGAAAACATCGGCAGTTTCATGGCCCAGCCGGACATAGACGGGGCCCTGGTGGGCGGGGCCAGCCTCAAGGCCGAAACCTTCGCCGCCATAGTCAAGTGCCGGATCCAGTAGAATCAAGTAAAGAGAAGAGGTAAGAGCATGAGCGACCGGACACCAAGACCGGTGGTGCTGGTGGTGCTGGACGGCTGGGGCTTGCGGGAGGCAAGGGAAGGGAACGCCGTGGCGCAGGCCCGATTGCCCGTCTACCGGAGCCTGCTCCGGACCCGGCCCTGGACGAAGCTCCTGGCCGCCGGAGAGGCGGTGGGCCTGCCTGCCGGGCAGATGGGCAACTCCGAGGTGGGCCATCTTAACCTGGGCGCCGGCCGCATCGTCTACCAGGAACTCACCCGCATCAGCCGGGCCATTGCCGACGGCTCCCTGTTTTTAAACCCGGTGCTGGTGGAGGCGGTAGAGAAGGCCAAGAACGGGGCGCTGCACCTGATGGGTCTGGTCTCCGACGGGGGAGTGCACAGCCACCTGGAGCACGTCTACGGCCTGCTGGAGCTGGCCCGCCGGCACGGACTGACCCGGGTCTTTCTGCACGCCTTTCTGGACGGCCGGGACACTCCTCCCGCCAGCGCCCTGACCTACCTGGAGCAACTGGAGGGCAAGTGCCGCGAATTGGGCGTGGGCCGTCTGGCCACGGTGATGGGGCGTTACTACGCCATGGACCGGGATAAGCGCTGGGACCGCACCGAGCGGGCCTACCGCGCCCTGGTGCGCGGAGAAGGAGAGCGGGCCCGCCGCTTCCGCCCGGCGGTGGAAGAGGCCTACCGCCGGGGCACCACCGACGAGTTCGTTCCCCCGATAGTGCTGGAGGAGGAGGACGGCCGGCCGGTGGGCAGCGTCCGTTCGGGGGACGCGATAATCTTCTTCAATTTCCGGGCCGACCGCGCGCGTCAGCTCACCCGCGCCTTCGTCGATGAGGAGTTTGCCGGCTTTGACCGGGGCCCGCACCGTCCTGAGGTACATTTCGTGTGCCTCACCCAGTACGACGTCACCATCCCGGCGCCGGTGGCCTTCCCGCCCGAAACCCCGCGCCAAACCCTGGGCGAGGTGCTGGCCGCCCACGGCAGGCGGCAGCTGCGCATCGCCGAAACCGAAAAGTACGCCCACGTTACCTTCTTTTTTAACGGCGGGGTGGAGGAACCCAACCCCGGAGAGGACCGCCTGCTCATACCTTCGCCCAAGGTGCCCACCTACGACCTGAAGCCGGAGATGAGCGCCTACGAGGTCACGGCGGCGGTAGAGGAAAAGATCCGCCAGGACTTATACGATGTGATCATTATGAACTACGCCAACCCGGACATGGTGGGGCACACGGGAGTGATGGAGGCCACGGTTCGCGCCCTGGAGGCGGTGGATACCTGCCTGGGGCGGGTGCTGGCGGCGGTAGAAGCCCGGGGCGGGGTGGCGCTGGTCACCGGCGATCACGGCAACGCCGAGATGATGCTGGAGGAAGACGGCAGCCCCCACACCGCCCACACCACCAACCCGGTGCCCCTGGTGCTGGTGGGGAAGAGGTGCCGGGCGGCGCTGCGCACGGGGATTCTGGCGGACGTCGCCCCCACCATGCTCGAGATCCTGGGACTACCCAAGCCGCCGGAGATGACCGGCGAATCCTTACTGAAGCTCGGCTGAGGAGGTTAGACCATGACCATCATCGACGAAGTGCGGGCCCGGGAAATCCTGGACTCGCGGGGCAATCCCACGGTGGAAGTGGACGTGATGCTGGAAAGCGGCGTGGTAGGCCGCGCCGCCGTGCCCTCCGGAGCCTCCACCGGCACCTACGAGGCGGTGGAGTTGCGCGATTCCGACCCGGGTCGCTACCTGGGTAAGGGCGTACAGAAGGCGGTGGAAAACGTCAACGAGGTAATCGCGCCGGAAGTGGTGGGCCTGGACGCCCTGGATCAGGCCCAGATCGACCGGCTGCTGATCTCCCTGGACGGCCAGCCCAACAAGGGCCGGCTGGGGGCCAATGCCGTTCTGGGAGTTTCTCTGGCCGTGGCCAGGGCGGCCAGCCTGGCCCTGGGGCTGCCCCTCTACCGCTACCTGGGCGGGACCAACGCCCGCTGTCTGCCGGTGCCCATGATGAACGTCATCAACGGCGGCCGGCACGCGGACAACAATCTGGACCTCCAGGAGTTCATGCTGGTGCCCGCCGGTGCCCCCAACTTCCGCGAGGCCCTGCGCTGGGGCACCGAGGTGTTCCACCAGCTCAAGGCCATACTGCGGCAGCGGGGGCTGGCCACCGCGGTGGGAGATGAGGGCGGCTTTGCCCCCAACCTGGCCACCACCGAGGAGGCCCTGTCCCTGTTGGTGGAGGCCATCGAGAAGGCCGGCTACAAGCCCGGAGAGCAGGTATACCTGGCCATGGATCCCGCTGCCTCCGAGATCTACCGGGACGGGAAGTACGTATTTGCCGGGGAAGGAGTAACGCGCACCAGCGGAGAAATGATAGACTACTACGCCTCCCTGGTCGAGAAGTATCCCATCATCTCCATTGAGGACGGCCTGGCCGAGGACGACTGGGAGGGATGGCGGGAGATGACCGCCCGGCTGGGAGGCCGGATCCAGCTGGTAGGAGACGACATCTTCGTCACCAACCCGGAGAAGCTCGGCCGGGGCATCCAAACGGGTGTGGCCAACGCCATCCTGATCAAGGTGAACCAGATAGGCACCCTGACCGAGACCCTGGATACCATGGATCTGGCCGTACGCTCCGGTTACGCCCGGGTGATCTCCCACCGTTCCGGTGAAACCGAAGACACCACCATCGCCGATCTGGCGGTGGCGGCCAACACCGGCCAGATCAAGACCGGGGCTCCTTCCCGCAGCGAGCGGGTGGCCAAATACAACCAGCTGCTCCGGATCGAGGAGGAGCTGGAAGAGGCGGCAGTTTTCCTGGGAATCAAGGCCTTTGCCGGGCAAAGGAGGTGAGGCCGGGGCCGCTGCTAAGAGCAACATCGCCGCAACCCTACACAACCACAAAAGTCGAGTCAGGAGGTGGCGGTAGTACCAATGTCTGGGATTGTCTGGGTGGTCGCAGTAGGATGCGCTGTGGGCATAGTCTTCGCGCTGGGCCTGATAAGCTATATCCTGCGGGCCGACGCCGGAACACCGGCAATGCAGGACGTGAATTCCAGGATTGCAGAGGGTGCCTGGGCGTTCATCCGCCGGCAGTACTCCACCATCGGCATAACTGCCGTAGTCGTAGCGGTGATAATCGGGTTCTTGCTCGGCAAGCTGAGCAGCCCGGTAGAGCTGGAAAGGCTGGGTGTTTCCGCCTTCGGCATGGGCTGGAGAACGGCCTTGGCCTTCCTGGTCGGCGGTCTCTGCTCCTGCGTCTCCGGTATAGTGGGCATGTGGACCGCGGTGAAATCGAACGTGCGCTGCGCTGCGGCTTCGCATCGCGGCCTGAACCAGGCTATTAAGGTAGCGCTGCGAGGAGGAGCGGTTTCCGGATTCTTCATCGTTACTCTGAGCTTGCTAGGGGTAACGGTAATGTTTTACGCCTACGGGGGAGCGGCGCACCCGGAGATTGCCCCCCACCTTATCGTGGCCTTCGGCTTTGGTGCCAGCATGGTGGCCCTCTTCGCCCAGCTCGGCGGCGGTATCTATACCAAAGCTGCCGACATGGGGGCCGACCTGGCGGGCAAAGTTGAGGCCGGGATCCCCGAAGACGACCCCCGGAATGCGGCGGTTATCGCCGACCAGGTCGGCGACAATGTGGGCGACTGTGCCGGCCGCGGGGCCGACCTGTTCGAATCCACGGCGGCCGAGAACGTCGGTGCCATGATAATCGGTACGGCCCTGTACCTTGGCTCTTTGAAGGCCGGAGTGGCGCCCGATCTTGCCATCGGCTGGGTGCTCTTCCCGCTCGTTCTTCGTGCCTGCGGTATAATCGCCAGCATGATCGGGGTGCTGGCGGTGCAGAGCCGCAAGCAAGAAGAAAACCCCATGGCTGCCCTGAACCGCGGCTACTATGTGGCGCTGGTCCTGTGCGCCCTGGCTACGGTCGTGGTCTCCAAGGTAATCTTTGCCCCGCTGTGCCCGGGCTGGGCCTGGCTGATGCTGGCCGGTTTGATCGGGATTATAGCCAGCATACTGGTGGTCTATATTACGCAGTACTACACGGAGGGGCGGTATAAGCCGACGAAGAGCATTGCCGAGGCCTGCCGCACCGGGCCGGCGACGACCATCGTCACGGGCATGTCCGTCGGCTTCGAAACCGCCATGCCCACGACCCTGATAATCTGCATTGCGCTGGGCCTCACCTACTGGTTTGGCGTCCTTGCCGGACTGGATCTTCCCTGGTGGATAAGCGGCGCCTACGGCACCGCGGTCGCCACCATGGGCATGCTCATGACCTGTCCCTACATTCTCGCCGAGGACACCTTCGGCCCCATAACCGACAACGCCAACGGCATCAACGAGTTCACCAAGGCCGGCGAGCACATAAGAAGGGTTACCGACCACCTCGATGCCGCAGGCAACACCACCAAGGCTATCACCAAGGGATACGCCATGGTATCCGCAGGACTGGCCGGTTTCCTGCTCTTCCAGGCCTACTTCGACCGGGTCCTGCTCTTCCAGGGCAAGGAAGGGGAATTATTCAACGTAAACCTGGTCATCCCCGAGGTTCTGATCGGTGCCGTGGTGGCCATAATGATGGTCTTCCTGTTCAGCGCCTGGTCCATGCGCTCGGTGAGCGGCGCGGCCGGCAAGATTATCGAGGAGGTACGCCGCCAGATTAAGGCCGACCCCGGGATCATGGCCGGCACCTCCCGTCCGGACTACGCCAGAGCCGTCGACATCACCACCCGGGCAGCATTGAGGGGAATGATCGCTCCGGGCTTGCTCCCGGTGCTGCTGCCCGTGGCCATCGGTGTCATCTTTGCCCAGCTCAAGATCAGCGGCTTCAACGCTCCGGCGGCGGTCGGCTCGTTCCTGATGGTAGGGACGTTTTCCTCCATCCTCCTGGCCTCCTTCATGAACAACGGGGGCGGCGCCTGGGACAACGCCAAGAAATTCATCGAGGACGGCCAGCTCAGCGACGAAGCAGGGAACGTCCTGGGCAAGGGCTCATTTGCGCACGCGGCCGGTGTCGTCGGCGACACGGTGGGCGATCCGCTAAAAGATACGGTGGGGCCCTCGCTGCACATCGTTGCCAAGCTCATAGCGACGGTAACACTTGTGCTCTGCCCTCTGTGGATTCTTTAGTCGAGCCTGTCGGCGCAGTTGCGCCGGTACCGGCTCGGCCGTTTGTCTGGAGTTGAGATACCCTGGCTCGTGATTCCTTAGGCCCTGTGGCCTGACCGATCGTCAGGGCGGCCCCGGCCTCTCGCGGTAGAGCTGGCTGCGGGCCGCCCTGCCTTCCGGCGGCCGGGTATGCTATAATAGGAAACGGTCCAGTCCTGGGAACGGGGGTTGAGAAGTGTATACCCTATTGATGGTGCTGCATGTGGTGATAAGCCTGGTGCTGATCACCGTGGTGATCCTCCAGTCGGGGCGCAGCTACGGCCTCTCCGGGGCCATAGCCGGCGGTGCCCAGGCTTTCTTCGGCAAGAAGAAAGGCCTGGACGACTTTCTCGCAGGAGTGACCCGCTATCTGGCCGTCGGCTTCTTTGCTACCTCGCTGTTGTTGAGCATCTTCTTCTGATCTCCGGAGAGAAGGCAGCAGGCTCCTAGGCCTCCTGCCCTGCGGTTATGACGGGTCACCGAACCTGCGGGGGAGGATGAAGGATGGGCGACGTCGGTTGCTTTGCCTGCGGCCCGAACAACCCGGTGGGCCTCAGGCTGAGTTTCGAAATGGACGGCGATCGGTGCACCACCACCTTTGTCCCCCAGGAAGTGCACCAGAGTTTTTCGGGCGTGTTCCACGGGGGTCTGATCGCGGCCATATTGGACGAGGTTATGGGGCAGCACCTGCAGCTCCTGGGCTTTCGCACCCTTACCGGCCGGCTCTCGGTACGCTTTCGCCGGCCCATATCCGTGGGGCAGGCGGTGCGCTTTACCAGCCGCCTGATCCGGCGCCGGCAGCGCCTTTTTCAGATGGAGGCCTGGGCGGAGCTCCCGGGCGGGGAGGTGGCCGCCGAGGCCACGGCCGAGATGATGCTGCAGAACGGAGTGAAATGACACGTCGGTGTTGAACAGACAGGACTTGTTGAGTTTCCTGGAAGAGAAGGCGGAGGGGCCGCTGGGGGTAGAAGAACTGGCGGCCCGTCTGTGCGTAAAGGACCTCCCCGCGCTCTTAAACCTCCTGCGCGAGCTGGAGGAGGAGGGCCGGGTGGTGGTTACCCGTCGGCACGGTTACGCCGCGCCCCGGAAGGTGGGCCTGGTTGTGGGCCGGGTGCAGGCCCATCCCCGGGGGTTCGCCTTCGTGGTTCCGGAGGCCGAGGACGAGGAAGTATTCGTCTTGAGCGGAGACCTCAGGGGCGCGCTGCACGGCGACCGGGTAATGGTGCGCATCGTGGAGCGCCGGGCCGCCGGAGCGCACCCGCAGGGGGTGGTGGTGCGGGTCCTGGAGCGGGCTAACCGACGGCTTCTGGGCACGGTGGTGGAGAAGAAGCGGCGCTACGCCCGGGTGCGGCCGGACGAAAAGCGCCTGGTGGAGCCGGTGCTGGTTCCGGCGGAAAACCTGGGAAAGGCTCGGCTGCAGGACAAGGTTCTGGTGGAGGTGACCCGGTGGCCGGACGGGCACCGGGGCCTGGAAGGCCGGGTGGTGGAGGTCATCGGCCCGGCGGCCGATCCGGCGACCGCCGTACGGGCCCTTATCCGCGCCTACGACCTGCCGGAGGAATTCGGGCGCCGCGCCCGAAAGGAGGCCGCGGCGGTCCCCCGGGCCGTACTGCCGGAGGACCTGGCCGGCCGGCTCGACCTGCGCTCCTGGCGAACCGTGACCATCGACGGCGCCGACGCCAGGGACCTGGACGACGCGGTTTCCCTCTCGCTCACTCCCAATGGTAACTACCTCCTGGGGGTACACATCGCCGACGTGGCCCGCTACGTGCCGCCGGGAAGCGCCCTGGACCGGGAGGCCAGAAAGCGGGGCACCAGCGTCTACCTGCCCGACCGGGTGCTGCCCATGCTGCCGCGCGAGCTTTCCAACGGCATCTGCAGCCTCAACGCCGGGGCGGACCGGCTGGCGGTTTCGGTGCTCATGGAGCTCGACCGGGAGGGCCGGCTGGTCAAGTACGATTTGGCCCGCTCCGTCATCCGGGTGGCCCGGCGCCTCACCTACGAAGAGGTGCAGGGGCTGCTGGACGGAGCCGGGGAGCGGGAACGCCGGGAGTACGGGGCACTGCTGCGCGACCTGGAGCTCATGGCCGAGCTGGCCCTGGCCCTGCGGGCGGAGCGAATAAAGCAGGGCGCCCTGGACTTCGACCTCCCCGAGGTGAAGGTGGAACTGGACGACCGGGGCCGGGCGGTGAGGCTGGTAAGAGTGCGGCGCACCCTGGCCCACCAGATAATCGAGGAGTTCATGATCCGGGCCAACCGGGTGGTGGCCGAGCACCTGCACTGGCTGGAGGCGCCTTTACTCTACCGGGTGCACGAGAAACCCTCGGCCCAGGCAATAACCGAACTCAACCAGGTTCTGGCCCCGCTGGGGTACCGCGTGCGGTGGCACCCGGAGATGGAGCCCCGGCAGGTGCAGCGGCTGCTGGAGCAGGTGGCGGGCCGGCCGGAGGAGCGGCTGGTGCACAGCCTGGTGCTGCGGGCCATGCAGCACGCCCGCTACTGCCCCCGGCCCTTGGGCCACTTCGGCCTGGCCACCGGGCTCTACTGCCACTTCACCTCTCCCATACGCCGCTACCCGGACCTGACGGTGCACCGGGTGCTGGCCCGCTGCCTTGACGGCGGCCTCTCCCTCCAGGAGAGGGAGGCTTTGGCAGCGCGGCTGGAGCGGGAAGGCGAGCACGCCTCCGCCCGGGAGCGGGTGGCGGAGGAGGTGGAGCGCGCCGCGGTGGAAATGAAGAAGATAGAGTACATGCAGCAGTTCGTCGGGGAGGTTTTCCCCGGCGTGGTGGCCGGGGTCTGCTCCTTCGGTCTTTTTGTGGAGCTGGAGAATACCGTCCAGGGCCTGGTACACATCTCCACCCTGGACGACGACTACTACGAATTCGTGCCCGAGCGGCTGTGGCTGGTAGGCCGCCGCACCCGCCGCACCTACCGGATGGGCCAGCCGGTGCGGGTGCGGGTGGTGCGAGTAGACGCGTATGCGCGGCAGGTGGACATGGAGCTGGTCTAGGCCGGAGCTGCCGGAAGGGGGAGGACGGTGCCGGAACGCGTCCGGGTGGTGGCGGAGAACCGCCGCGCCCGCCACGAGTATTTCATAGAGGAAACCCTGGAGGCCGGCATAGCCCTGACCGGCACGGAGGTGAAGTCCCTGCGCCTGGGCCGGGCCAGCCTCCAGGACAGCTTCGCCCGGGTGGAGAGCGGCGAGGTACTGCTCTACAACCTGCACATCAGCCCTTACGAAAAGGGCAACCGCTTCAACCACGACCCCAAGCGGGTCCGGCGGCTCCTGCTGCACAAGGCGGAGATAAGGCGTCTGATCGGCAAGACCCGCCAGCGCGGCTACACCCTCATCCCCCTCAGGCTCTACTTCAACTCCCGGGGCCTGGCCAAGGTAGAGCTGGCCCTGGCCAAGGGCAAGAAGCTGCACGACCGGCGGGAGGACATCGCCCGCCGCGAGGCCGAGCGACAGATTCAGCAAAGCCTCAGGCGGCGGCGCTAGTCCTCCCCGGTGCTGCTATTGCGCCAGTCGTATACGGGCGTCCAGCACCTTCAGCCCCTGCGGATAAACCACCACCGGGTTCAGGTCCATTTCCGCCAGGCAGGGATTGGCTGCGGCCAGTTGCCCCACCCGCCAGACCAGGTCGGCCAGGGCCTCGAGATCCGCCGGAGGCCGGCCCCGGTAACCGGCCAGCACTTTGCGCGCCCGGATCTTTTCCGGCAGGGCCCGCGCTTCCCGGCGGCTCAAAGGCGGCAGGGCAAAGACCACGTCTTCCAGAACCTCGGCGAATACCCCTCCCAGGCCGAACATCAGCACCCTCCCGAAGTGAGGATCGGTGGCGATTCCCACAATGACTTCGGTGCCCGGCGCCGCCATCTCCTGCACCGTGGCCCTGGCCTCGGGGTCCACCGTCCGGGCCCGCTCCATCACCCGGCGGAAAGCCTCGCGTACTGCTTCCGACGTGGCCAGGTTTAGCCGTACCCCGCCCAAGTCGGATTTATGGATTATCTCGGGCGAAAGCACCTTCAGTACTACCGGGAAGCCGATTTCCCGGGCCGCGGCCACCGCCTCTTCTTCGTCGCTTGCCTCGCGCCAGGCGGGCACGGGGACGCCCATCTCCGCCAGCAGGGCCTTGGCCTCGGTTTCCGTAAGCCATTCCTGGCGGGCAGCACGTTCGGCCAGGTCCGGCCTCAGCCACGGCCCCGGGTCGAAGGCCTCGGTTGCTTGCCCGGCAGCCTCCTTTGCCCGCTTGTACCGGTACAGCGCCGCCAGGCCCTGGCCGGCGGCCTTTCCGTCCGTATATACCGGCACCCCGCGCTCCTGCAGCCAGCGCCGCGCTTCCGCCACACCGGCCTGCGAAGAAACGTAGACCGCAGCAACGGGCTTCCCCTGCCGGTGGCGTAAAGCCGCCAGCTCGGTGTCCGGGTAGCGCCAGCAGCGGTTGTGGGTAAATACCGCCAGGAGGCTGCCCACGCCCTCGTCGGCCAGCAGGGTTTCCGCCACCTTGCCGTAGGTGACGGCGTCAAAGCCTGCCCCGGGCAGGTCCAGGGGGTTCTTGATCACCGTAGGCGGATCGGCAATAAGTTCCTTGATTTTCTTTACCGTGCCCTCCTGCCAGGGCGGGACGTTGCACCCGCGTTGGGCCAGCTCGTCGAAAGCCACGATGGTGGGACCGGCGGTGTGGGTGAGTATTCCCACGCCCTCGGCGGGCGGCGGGGGGCACAGGGCCAGGGCCTTGCAGGCGGAGATCAACTCGTCCACGCCGTCCACGATAACTATGCCGGCCTGCTCCATGACGTCCCGGTACACCCGGTAGGAACCGGCCATGCTCCCGGTATGGGTCAGGGCGGCGAAGTTGACCGCCTGGGTCCGTCCGATCTTGTACAGCACGATTGGCTTCTCCCGCACCACTTCCCGGGCCAGGCGGGCTACCTGGGCGGCATCCTCCGCTCCCTCCATAAAAACCCCGATCACCCGCGTCTGGGGGTCCCAGGCCAGGTACTGGAGATAGTCGCTGAAGGCCAGGGTGCTGCGGTTGCCGCAGCCGATCCACTTGCTGAGCCCCAGCTCTTCGTCAAAGGCCCGGTAGATTAGGGTCAGTCCCACGCCCCCGCTCTGGCTCAGAATGGCTACCGAGCCGGCCTTGAGAGGCATGGGGTAGAAACTGGTGTTGAGACCCAGGGAGGGATTGAGGAAACCGAGGGTGTTCGGGCCGATAAGCATCAGGTTGCAATCCTCGGCCTTGCGGATGAGTTCCTCTTCCAGCTTCTCCCCCTCCGGCCCCATTTCCCGGAAGCCGCCGGCAATCGAGACGATCCCCTTTGCCCCCTGAGCCGCGCAGTCGGCCAGGACCTCCACGGTGGCGAACTGGTTGATGGCAATAATGGCCAGGTCAATGGGCTCGGGCAGGTCCCGGACCGAGGGATAGGTTTTGAGACCCAGCACGTGCTCCAGCCGGGGATGCACGGGATAGACGCGGCCGCGGTAACCGCCAAACAAGAGAGCCTCCACGATGTTATACCCTACCTTACCCGGCACCTCGCCGGCGCCCACCACGGCAATGCTCTGGGCGTTAAAGACTCGGTCGAGTTGATCCAGTTGCTCGGGAGAAAGCAAAGTTCATGCGCCTCCCAGAAGAGGTGGTGAGAATCAATCATTTCTCCCAGTGCCCTTGTCTACCTGCCGCCGGGCTCTAATTCGCTAAATTGAAAGTAGTTCGTCGGCCCCCGCAAAGAACCCGTCCATGGCGCCGGCGCGGCTTCGGCCGTCCAGAGGCCTGGCGCCCGCCTCCACGCTCGCTCTTACCGAGTTCGGTGCCCGGCACGCTTTGGGTACTCGGAGAAATCAGGGCTGCCGGCACAAAGTGTGGATAACTCAGGGGGAGCGCGCGTTGACACCGGCCCCGGGCCTGGTATAATAAAGGTGGCAGTCGAGGGGGCGTAAAGGTTTCGACGGAGGATGTGCTATCAGGGGAAGCCAGGCGAGATCCCACCTGCTCGTTAAACGGTGGACCCCATTAAGTGCCAACGAAGAACTCGCTCTAGCCGCCTAAAGCGCGGCTAACGTCCTCTTCGCCCGGCCCGCGGGGCGGGGAAGGGCGTCAACCTAGCGGGCTAGCTCGGTAGCCGCCGCCCGCAGGCTGCCGGGCGAAATCAGGCGGGCTGGCCAAGGCGCATCCGGTCCCGGGGAGGCGCCGACGAGCGAGATCCAAATCCGGGACTATCCTGGTAGATGCCCCTGGGGGTGCTCTTTCGGACGGGGGTTCGATTCCCCCCGCCTCCACCAGAGAAATCTACGGCGGCTTTCGGGGAATAGGTCGACGTGTCTTGGCAGACCACGTTTATCTGTATATTTTTTTTGGGCCCGCGGCCTGCGCTTGGGCACGCCGCCCGGTGAATTCCCGTTTCCGAGGTATCCGGGTTCGGGCGATCGGCGGCGCTCCTCCGCAAACCGTGGCCGTTGAGGCAAGCCTTTAAGAGGTGGCAGGTTTGTCCGAACCGCCCCTGCAAACAGAACGCCTGTGGACCAGAAATTTCATTCTGCTTCTGGCCGCCAACCTTGCTTCCTACGTCAGCTTCTATATGCTCGTTCCCTCTCTGCCGGTTTACATCAAGGCGATAACCGGAAAGGATGCCCTGTCCGGCCTGGCTTTCGCGGTGTTCCTCCTGGCCGCCGTGCTGTTTCGCCCCTTTGCCGGCCGCTCGATCGACACCGGAAACCGCAAGGGTATTTTCCTGGCCGGCTCGGCCGTCTGTTTCTTCAGTGCCCTGGCTCTAAACTGCGCCCCCGCTCTGTCGGTCATCCTGCTGGCCCGTTTCGTGCAAGGTCTCGGCTGGGCCTACTGCAACACCGCGGCCGGCACTCTGGCCAGCGACACCATTCCCAAACCTCGCCTGGCCGAAGGCATGGGTTACTACGGGCTGTCCTTGAGCGTGGCCGTAGGGATCGGTCCTGCCTTGGCCCTCTTTCTGAGCCAGCGTTACAGTTTCCAGCTCATGTTCTACGTCTGCGCCGGGTCGGTATTGCTGTCCTTCTGGTTAGCCGTATTCATGAACTACTGCCGCCCCGGGCGAACATCCGAGTCTGCGGCGGGAGTGAAAGCGGCCTTCCTGGAAAAGGCGGCCCTGGCTCCTTCCCTGGTGATGCTTTTCCTGTTTATTGCCTATGCGGCCATCTTTTCTTTCCTGGCCCTGTTCGGGCAGCACCGCCAGGTGGCGGACGTTGGTCCCTTTTTCACCGCGTACGCCGTTAGCGTGGCCGTCTCCCGCCCCCTATTCGGCCGTTTGGCGGACCGTAGAGGCTACGACATAGTCGTGGTGCCCGGGCTGCTGCTGTGTATACTGACTCTGTTGATCATCTACTGGGCCCGCACTCTGCCGGTATTCACCTTGGCCGGCATGGTTTACGGAATGGGCTTCGGTGCCGTCCAGCCCACCATGCAGGCCCTTTCCGTCTCCTACGTGCCGCCCGAACGGCGCGGGAGCGCCACCGCTACCTATTTCCTGTTCGTAGATTTGGGCTTGGGCCTGGGCTCCGTCCTGTGGGGCCTGGTGGCCGAGAAGTTCGGTTACGATTCGATGTACCTCATGGTCATTATCCCCTCTCTCCTCTGCCTGCTCTTGTACCTGTTTTTCGCGCGCCGAGCCAAGGGAGGCGACCTTACTCGTGGATGGCAAGAAGAAAACCCGCCCTTGGCTTCGTGAGGCCAGATGGTGGGTCCTGCTGGGGGCTGCCTACGGCCTGGCCGGCTTTCTACCGCTGACCTGCGAGCCGATCCGGGAAGGGATGTGGTCCGGTCTTCAGGCCGCCGGTGGGCCGGTACTGGTGAGCGCGGTTGCGGCCCTGCTGCCGGCAGTCTGGACCCTTGCCTTGACGGCCCCGCTGCCCCACGACCATCGCCTCCTCTACCTGGCACTCCCTTTGGCAGCGCTTCTGGGTGGGGCGGCGGGCTATCTGCTGGCGGTTCTGGTGAGGCGGGCGCGGCGGCGCGCCTAGGCGGCGCAGGCCAATCACCAGGGGGTGGCTCCCGGCGTTCCGACCGGAGAGCGGTATATCCCATACGACCGCTAATTCATTACCCCGTCCGCATCGTACGAAGTCGAACCGTCTTGGCCTGTTGGGGCCCGGCCCGCCCGGGTTCAAACACGTGAGGGCAGGGTCCCGACTCGTTACTCCCGAGAATTCGCAGTCGGCGAAAGGGCTCCTAGCCCTTGGTCAGGGCCTTACGGAGGAACTTCTCCCGGTCGACCAGGAAACGCTCGTGCGTCCCTTCCGCCACCTTTTCTACCTCGTCGTATACTTCCACGTGAAAAACCAGGTGCCGTCCTTCTACCTGGACCAGCTCGGCCATCGCTCTCACCTGAAACCCCACCGGCGTGGCGGCCAGGTGCCTCACGTCTATCCTGGTACCCACGGTGGTCTTGTCGGCTTCGAGGTGGGGCTCCACGGCGGTCACCGCCGCCCTCTCCACCAGCGCCACCACCGCCGGGGTGGCATACACCTCTACGCCGCCGCTGCCGTAGGCGACCGCCGTGTTCTCCGGGGTGACGTTTTCGGTGGCTTCACCTCTCAGACCCGCGGCCAAGGGCATGAGCAACCCTCCTTCGCTTGTAGCATCTCATATTTCCGGGCGTTTCTCCAAGAACGCTTGAGTCGATGCTTCGCCCTGCCCGCCCTAAATCCTGCCCGTCCCCGTGACCTCCCAACACCGTAACCGGGCCCTTATTTTCGTATACCTCTATTTATGAGCTTACCCCTCCCCTCCCGTGCGGCAGGAGTCCGGGGTCGATCGGCGAAACTCCTCCAGCAAGAAACCTTTCCAGATCTTGCGGGTGTAGCCCGGCGGGCAGGGTAGCAATTGGCCGAGCAACCTCCGTTTGGCCTTGGCAGGGGCGGCTGCCTACCAAGGCCATACCGGTCGAGAGCGTGGGTGGGCGGGTGCAAGGGCCACGGATGGCCGAAGGCGCACCGGCCCACGGAAGGGCTCTTGCGCGGCGTGCCCGCCGGTCTGCGAAGCCAAAGCGGTTCGGTGGGGTAAGCGATCGGTGCGAGTGGGAACCGGGACTCCGGGGCGGGAAAGTCGGAGCGGTCGGGCTCGGAGGTTGGTGGCGGTGAATACCCCCCGTAGAAAACTACGGCAGAGTGGTACACTTTCGCTAAGGGAGTTTACTTCCCTGGCCGACAGGGTAGTGGACGAGTTGCCGGCCGCGCTTGTGCGCGAACTGAACGGGGGCTTTGTGGTCGAGCCCGGCGAGAAGCGGGACGGGGACCTGGTGGTTCTGGGGGAGTACATCTGGGACGATTGGTTGGGCCGCCGGGTGGTGCTGTACTACGGATCATTTGTGGCCCTCTTGGGCAGAGCTCCGCGGGGCGCCTGGGAGCGGGAGTTACGCGCCACCGTCCGGCACGAGCTGCGTCACCATGTGGAGGCGCTTGCCGGACTGGACGATTTGGCCCGGGAAGACCTGGAGTGGCTGGCTAAGTATAAAGGCGATTAGCCTTCCGGCATCAGCACCTGACCGGCTTAGCACGTGAGGATCGGTGTTACCATGCGTGTGTTCTCCCTCACCGACGGAAAACATTACGCTTCTGCTCCCTCGGCTCCCCGGCCGGTCTGGATAGACCTGCTCCCGGAAGAGCTTCCTGCGGCTCAGGCCGGTTTCGGACTTCACCCGGCGGCGGTAGAAGACTGCCTCAACCAGGAACAACGGCCCAAGATCGAGGAGTACTCCGAGTACCTCTTTCTAGTAGTCAACTCGTATGCGGCGGGCGAGATACGGGAGGTGGACCTTTTCCTGGGAAAGGATTTCCTGGTTACGGTTCACCGCCCCGAGGTGCAGCTGTCGCTACCGAAGGCCGCCGATCTTCAGGGTCTGCCGGGAGGGCTACCCGTCCTGGTGTATTGGATCCTGGACCAGGCGGTAGACAGTTTCTTCGAGGCGCTGGACGAAATAAATTCCGAGCTGGAGGAACTCCAAGAATTGATCCTTAGCCGTCCCGGCAGGGCGCTGCTAGGTGCCCTTGCCGCCTTGCGCCGTCGGCTTCTAGAGCTTTCGCGCAGCCTGCGCCTGCAGGAGCAGATGTTGAGAGTCACCATCTCCCGCCAGGCCCTGGCCGGTGAAACCGGGTTAAGGCACTATTTCTCCGACGTGTACAGTCACGCTATCAAGCTGGCCGAGGAGGCAGAACACTTGCGGGAGCTGTTGGCCCTGGCGGTGGAAACCTACCTCTCCTATACCGCCAACCGCACCAATGAGATTATGCGGGTGCTGGCGGTAGTTACGGCGATATTTCTGCCCCTTACCCTGGTCACCGGCATTTACGGCATGAACTTTCGCTTTATGCCCGAGCTGGAATGGCACTTGGGGTATTTCGTTGTGTTGGGAGGTTTGGCCGGCCTTGGCCTTGGGCTCTACGCCTATTTCCACCGCCGCGGCTGGATCTAGAGAGGCGAAAGGGGGATCCGGGTGAGCGAAATCCTCACCTGCGAGGAGGCAATTGCCAAATACGTGCGCGGCGGCGACACTATTGCCGTGGGGGGATTCACCGTCACCCGCAAGCCCTCCGACCCCGGAGTAATGCGCTTTGACAAGGCCGCCAAGCGGATGTACCTGGCGGAATACTACCCGGGCGTGAGCGCCCCTACTGCAAACTGCCGGCGGGCAAGGTTACCTGCCTTACTCCTGTTGCTGGCCTTGTGCCTGGCGGTGCTCAGTGCTTGTGGTGGCAGCGCCGGCACCGGCGAGGGTCAGGCGCCCGCAGCTTCTGGGGGAAGCGCGGCTCTGCAGGCGGGGCCGATTAAGGCGGTGGTCGGCGAGGTCACGGACGGAGACACCTTCCGAGCGGTTCTGACCGACGGCCGCGAGGAGAAGGTGCGGCTCATCGGCGTGGATACCCCGGAGAGCACCAATGAGGTGGAGCCCTACGGCAGGGAAGCCGCCGCCTACACCAAGGAGCGCCTTTCCGGCCGCACCGTATATCTGGAGCCGGACGTGGGCGAGCGGGACAAGTACGGCCGCTTCTTGGCCTACGTGTGGCTAGAGCCGCCCCGGTCCGGCGCCGAGGCCGAAGTGCGGACCAAGATGTATAACGCGGAGTTGCTCCTGGCCGGCATGGCCCAGGTCATGACCGTCCCTCCTAACGTGAGGTATGCCAATCTCTTCGTTAAGCTGGAGGCCGAAGCGCGGGAGGGAAAGAAAGGACTCTGGGCGGCGGCCCCGGCCAAGTACGTGGGTAACGCGAACTCTAAAAAGTTTCACCGGCCGGAATGCGAATGGGGGGCCAAAATAGCGCCGCAAAACCGGGTGGAGTTCGCCACCCGGGAAGCGGCCGTTCAGGCGGGATATGAGCCCTGCGGAAGCTGCAAACCATGAGTAAATCGCCGGTTCCCGGGATCCCGCGGACTTGGAGTTGGTGGAGCCAGGACTGCCGAATGGGTATGCCGATTGTCACGGCGTTATTAAGCGGAGAAGCAGGTCGATTATGTCGGTGGAGAAGACGGCACCGTGAGCGGCCCGAAATGCGCGTGCAGGACCTTTTCCCGGGCCGCAGCCTGCCGCCTCCTATCCCGTACGCCTCTCCGGCTTGAAGAGACGGTTGAGGAGCTGCATTACCAGCGTCAGCACCCAGAGGGTCAAGAGTGTCAAGCCCATTCCCGCAACCATCATGAGCAGGCCGAATTCAAGGTTATTCAGGGCCATGCCCGCCGATACCTCCTAGGCCAGCCCCATGGCGTGGAGCAGGGCCAGCATGATGCTCGCCGCCAGCACCGAGCCCAGCTGGCCGCCGGTATTAACGCCTATGGCGTGCATCAACAGATAGGTTTGGGGGTTAGCCTGGGCACCCACCCGGTGGACCACCCGGGCGGCCATGGGGAAGGCGGAAATACCCGCCGCGCCAATAAGGGGGTTCAGCTTCTCGCGAGAGAAAAGGTTCATGAATTTGGCCAGGAGAACCCCGGCCACGGTGTCGCCCACAATGGCCAGAAAACCGAGCCCGAAGATGGCCAGTGTGTGGAGCCGCAGAAGCACCTCACCGTCCATGGTGGCGCCGATCGTAATTCCCAGTAGCAGGGTGACGATGTTGGTGATCTCGTTTTCGGCCGCTTTGGAAAGGCGCTCCACAACCCCGCATTCTTTGAGAAAGTTGCCCAGCATAAGCATGCCCATTAAGGGCGCACCCATAGGGGCAATTAGCACGGTAACCACCAATACCACCAAGGGGAAGATCACCTTGACTGCCCGGGAAACCGGACGGGCATAGATCGAGGGAGGCATCACCCGCTTGCGCTCGGCCTTGGTGGTCAGGGCGCGCATCAGGGGCGGCTGGATGATGGGCACGAGGGACATATAGGAATAGGCGGCTACGGCTATAGGCCCCAGCAAGTGGGGGGCGTACTGGGTGGTGACGTATATGGCGGTAGGGCCGTCGCAGGCGCCGATGATGCCCACGCATACCGCTTCCAGTTGCTTAAAGCCGAGGGCCAGGGCCAGGAGCAGGGTAAGGAAGATGCCGAACTGCCCGGCTCCGCCGAGAAGCAGCACCCGGGGATTCTGAAGTAGGGGAGCAAAATCGGTCATGGCCCCTACGCCGATGAAGATAAGGCAAGGGAAGATCTCGGTGGCAATACCGGCCTCGTAGAACTGCCGTAAGAGGCCTTCCTCGCCCATCAGGCCGGTAAGCGGCAGGTTGACCAGGATGGCGCCAAAGCCGATAGGCACCAGCAGCAAAGGCTCCACCTGCTTGGCAACGCCCAGGTAAATAAGGGCGGCGCCAACAACCAGCATTAGCGCGTCCTGCCAAGACAAGTTCAAGATTCCCTGGAATAATTTGGGGAAGAATTCCTGCCATACCGGCGTACCGGTCCCGACCGCAACCCGACCTTCGTTCAGGGCTACCACCAGGATCAAGAGGGGGAGCCACCGCAAGGCCCGCAGGCTCCGAGTGACCGCAGCGAATGCCAGGGAAATCCCCACGCAGACGTAGATAATCCTCGGCCACTCCGTTGAGGGCAACCAACTGACATCCATCTACAGTACCTCCCTCACCCAACGTTCAGGCTCGGCGGCCCTGGTTTCCTGTGGGCCGGGCGGGCCTTCGTCTCCCGCCGAGCTACCCGAAGAGTGGCGCTCCGTCCGCCGCCAAGCCCCACCGCCGGATTCTGTCAGCCACCCTCGAGACGCCGGCCTCCTTCCTTGGCGGTGTGCCCGGCAGCCCCTTGCTGTAACCCTGTCGGCGGAATTTGCGCCTGAGGAGGTTCACGGGGCGACTGCGGCCGCAGGCGGTACCACCCGGGGCTCTCAACCACTCGCTCGTCCCAACGTTATAAAAATATAGTCCCGGGAAAGCAAATCTAGACCGCCCTGTAGCAGGGCTAGGAGCGGGTTTGCCTAACAAGCGTTTTCATCTGCCGGCAGGCATGGTATAGTGGTAGGGGTAATAAGCCGGGACCCGGTTGGGCGTCCGGGTACCACCCGTCACGGCGCGGCGGCCTGTGCGCGGCCGGGGCGGTCCCTCAAGGTCGCCTGTCTGGTCTTCCGAATCGAGAGGAGGAAAGGACATGCCCATCAGCATTCTGCTGGACGGTCGCGAGGCGGCCGTGGCGGAAACCGGCGCCGAGGCGGTGGAACTGGTACGAAAGCTGGAGGCAGAGCAGAACCGGGTGGATAGGGTTCTGGTCTCGGTGCGGGTGGACGGAGAGGAAAGCCTCGATTGGGAGGAGAAGCTCAGTCAGAGCTTGCCCCAACGGGTCGAGCTGGCCACCGCTCCCCTGCGGGTGGCCCTGGCAGCGGCGGTGGACGCCACCCTGGCGGAACTTCCCCGGATGGGGGAGGGGTTCTGCGTTGCCGCCCGGCTGTTGCGCGAAGGCGACGTGGCCGAGGCCGGCCGGATCTTGCTGCCTTTGCTGGGAGGCCTGGAATCCTACCTCGCCCTTCTGCAGTATCTGGGCAGGCTTGACGCGCGCTGCTCCTCGGGTGCGGCGCGGACCGTGGCCTCTCTGGACGAGGGGCTGGAGGCGGTTCTGTCTGCCTGGGGAATGGGAGACTTTCAACGCGTTTCCATTGTGCTGGAAGAGGTACTGGCCTCGGAGGTAGAGGCGGGCCGCGGCTGGCTGGCGGAAATCCGGCCGCTACTGCAGCAAGAAGAGTAGAAGTGGGGCGATTTTGTGGCGCCGGCCCGTTGACCTACGAGGGGTTATTTGATACCATGATGTGCGGCAGGGGGGCGGCACCCACCCGAGGTGTCGCCCTTGCCATGGGGGAGGTGGTGGGTTTAAGGGAGGCCGTCCGGTAAAGACTATTCTGCCTAGTAGCGTTTCCGCGTATACGGTATTATCGGTCGGGTAAGGAGGATGATCGTCTGTGGCAGCCACTTCAGATCAATCGCCGGTGGCCGATCCCGGCCCACTGGGACTGGGGGCCTTCGCCCTTACCACCTTCGTGCTCAGCGCCAGCAACGCCAAACTGCTTCCCCCCGAAGCGGCTCCGGCCTTTCTAGGTGCCGCTCTCTTCTACGGCGGCCTGGCGCAACTGCTGGCCGGGATGTGGGAGTTCCGGAAGAACAACACCTTCGGAGCTACAGCCTTCTCCTCCTACGGCGCCTTCTGGCTTGCCCTCGCCAGCATGGTAATTATGGAAGCCATGGGCATTATCAAGTTCGGCGATGCCCGTGGTGCCGCCGTAGGTACCTTCCTAATCGCCTGGACTGTGTTCACCTTCTACATGTTCATCGGCTCGCTGCGCGTCAACACGGCAGTCACTCTGGTATTCCTCACTCTACTGATCACCTATCTGCTGCTGGATCTCGCGGAGTTCGGGGTACTTACCAGTGTGCCCGGCGGTTACATGGGACTCATTTGTGCCTTCTGCGCTTGGTACGCCTCGGCGGCCGGGGTCATAAATTCCGTGGCCGGTCGGGAGGTTCTCCCGGTAGGCAGCCGGGCCAAGGCCGGCAAGTAACCGTGGCACGTATTTTGCAAAGCCGGTAGGCTAGGTGTGGGGAGTAAACCGGAAGGAGGTTTCGCCTATATGGAGGGTAACAGCACCACCTTTGAAGGCCTGGATGTAGGACGGCTCTTCCCGCCTCCGCCGGAGTTTAAGGCCCAGGCCAACGTCAACGATCCGGCGATTTACGAGAGGGCGGCCAAGGATCCCGAGGCCTTCTGGGCCGACTTGGCCGAGAAGGAGCTTACCTGGTTCCGCAAGTGGGACAAGGTGCTGGACTGGAACCCGCCGATTGCCAAGTGGTTCGTTGGCGGCAAGATCAACGCCTGCTACAACTGCGTGGACCGGCACGTCAAGACCTGGCGCCGCAACAAGGCGGCCGTCATCTGGGAAGGCGAGCCGGGCGACGTAGTAGTGCTCACCTACCAGGACCTCCTGCGCGAAGTGAGCAAGCTGGGTAACGTGCTGAAGCAGCTCGGGGTCAAGAAGGGCGACCGCGTGGTTATCTACCTTCCCATGATTGCCGAGGCGGTCGTGGCCATGCTGGCCTGCGCGCGCATCGGCGCGGTGCACAGCGTGGTGTTCGGCGGTTTCAGCGCCGAGGCTCTGCGCGACCGTATCAACGACGCCCAGGCCAAGATCCTCATCACTGCCGACGGCTACTATCGCCGTGGCGCGGTGGTAGGGGCCAAGGCCAACGCCGACCAGGCCCTCAAGGAGTGCCCGGGCGTGGAGAAGGTCATCGTGGTCAACCGCCTCAAGGGCGCGGGCGGGGAAGTCGCCATGCAGGCCGGCCGGGACCTCTGGTACCACGAGCTCATGGCCAAGGTCAAGGCGGACTGCCCGGCGGAAGAGATGGATTCCGAGGACATGCTCTTCATCCTCTACACCAGCGGCACCACCGGCAAGCCCAAGGGCGTGGTGCACACCACTGCGGGCTACCTGCTGGGCGCGCACATGACCACCAAGTGGGTCTTCGACATCAAGGAAGAGGACGTATACTGGTGCACGGCGGACATCGGCTGGATCACCGGTCACAGCTACGTGGTGTACGGCCCGCTTTCCCTGGGTGCCACGGTAGTGATGTACGAAGGTTCGCCGGATTATCCGGACAGAGACCGCTGGTGGGATATAGTAGAGAAGTATCGGGTCAGCGTTCTTTACACCGCCCCCACGGCCGTGCGCACGTTCATGAAGTGGGGTACCGAGTATGTGGAGCGCCACGACATGAGCTCGCTCCGGCTCCTGGGATCGGTGGGTGAGCCCATCAACCCCGAGGCCTGGATGTGGATGTATAAGTACATGGGCGGCGAGCGCTGCCCCATCTCCGATACCTGGTGGCAGAGCGAAACCGGCATGCACATCGTAACTCCGCTGCCGGGCATTACCGCCCTCAAGCCCGGTTCGGCCACCTTCGGCTTCCCCGGCGTGGACGTCGACGTGGTGGACGACCAGGGCAACAGCATCAAAGAGGGCAAGGGTTACCTGGTCATCAGGAAGCCCTGGCCTTCCATGGTGCGGACCATCTACGGCAACCCCGAGCGCTACGAGAAAGAATACTGGAGCCGCTTCCCCGGCAAGTGGATCTACTTCTCGGGCGACGGCGCCGCCCGGGACAAGGACGGCTACCTGTGGCTGCTGGGCCGGGTGGACGACGTGATTAACGTTTCCGGCCACCGGATCAGCACCGCCGAGGTGGAGAGCGCCCTGGTGGAGCACCCGGCGGTAGCCGAAGCTGCGGCCATCGGCAAGAGGCACGAGGTCAAGGGCGAGGCCCTGTCGGTGTTCGTCATCCTCAAGGAGGGTGTTCAGAGCACTCCCGAACTGGTAAACGAGCTTAAGAAGCACGTGGCGGCCAAGATCGGCGCCCTGGCTCGGCCGGACGACGTGTTCTTCGTTGCCGACCTGCCCAAGACCCGCAGCGGTAAGATCATGCGCCGGCTGCTGCGCGACATCGCCGAGGGCCGGGTACTGGGCGACACCACCACCCTGGCCGATCCCGGCGTGATCGCCCAGCTCAAGGATCAGTACTCCGAGGACGACAAGAGTTAACCTTTTGTTCGGTGGCGAAACGCCAGGGGCGCGGCTCCTCTTGCGGGGAGTCGCGCCCCTGTCTTTGCCGAGCGGGCTGCTGTTCACAATATGAACAGCACCTGCGGCAGGGCCTTAGGGGAAGGTGAGGCGGGCCCCGGTTTGATTGAGAGTGAAGCCTTCCCCGAACACGCGGGCCAGGTAGGCGGCGGAGCGAAAGCCGGTGCAGTGGGAGACCGCCAGCTTCTGCACCCCCATTTGCCGGAGTTCGGCCGCGGTCCGGTCCAGGCGCTCGGGCGAGGCGTGCAGCAGGTGCGTGCCCCCTATCACCGCGTAGACCCTTTCCCTGCCGGTAAGGGTGCGGGCGTGCCGCAGCGTGTTGATCATCCCCCGGTGGCCGCAGCCCAGGACCACCACCAGGCCGAAGTCGGTGTCCAGGATGAGGGCCAGGTCGTCGGCCAGGGGATCGGGCAGGAAAACCCCTCCCTCGCGTACCAGCAGGTAATCGTCTATCCGCTCGTAGGAAGTAACGCTGGGGATCTCGCCGCTGGTCAGGAATCCTTCGCCGAGATGAACCGGCTCGCGCCGGAGCATGAACCCGCCTCCCAGGCTCTCCAGTTCGGCCCGGGCAAAGGGTATCCCGATGTACTTCACACCCTCGCCTGCCTCCACCGCCTGCTGCCCGAGCCGGCTGTACTTGGGAGCCCACACCTCGGGGTGGGCGACGACCGCAATCTCTCTGCCCACCCGCCGGAGCACCTCGCGCAGGCCCCCGGTGTGATCGTAGTGGCCGTGGCTAAGGACCAGGTAGTCTATGCTTCCCAGGTCCAGGCCCAGGAGCTGGGCGTTGTAGACCGCGGCCAAGCCGGCGCCGCAGTCCAGCAGTACCCTGAGCCCCTTCGCCTCCACCAGCAGGCTTAGGCCCCATTCGGCCAGGAACCCGGGGCCGGCGCTGTTGTCGACCAGGGTGGTGATCCTTATCGTCTCCATACTCTCTCCCCCTCCGGTCGGCCGGCGGAAGCCCGTCCGGCGCTTGGGTATTGTATATCGTACTACCAGCATATCCTTCCGCAGTTGCCCGGACAAGCCCCGGTTTGTCCCGCGTACCCGGGTCTTGCCTTGGGGATCTCGGCTTCCCCCTCATGCCGCCGCCTCGCCGACCGCAATTCTTGCCGAGTTCGCCGCCCGGCACGGTTTGGGCTCGCGGCAAAGCCAGAACCGCCGGAGAAAAGAGAATATAACCTCGCCGGTGCACGAGTGTTTACCAAGTTAACGCCTCCCGGGTGGGCAGGGTCAACCGGAGAATCGGGGCCGGGCTCTCCCCGGCCGGGGCCGGCGGAATGTCGTTCATCGGACGGAACGGAATGCGCCCGGCCGGAGACGCGTTGCCGCCTTCGCGGGATTTGCGCCGACGCGCGGTAGATGCCCAGGATGCGCTGAGGGGGATCGCGTCGCTTCTGCTGAACATTTTTCGTAGTCTCGGAGGGGAAGAGGCGGCCACCTGCTGGCACGAGTCTTGCTACCTAGTCTGCCAGGCAAGAGTTGCGGAGTAGCCGAGGACACCGAGGAGGATTAACATGCGCACCCTTTCGCGGCGAGAATTCCTTAAGCTGTGCGCGGTATCGACGGCAGGAGTCAGCCTTGGTTCCCTCCTGGGATGGGACTTCGTGTTCAACACCTTTGCCCGGGCCGCCGAAGGCCGGCCCACGGTTGTGTGGCTCCAGGGCTCGGCCTGCTCCGGCTGCTCGGTATCCCTGCTGAACAGCGTAGATCCGCCGGTAGCCGACCTCATCCTTAAGCTGACCGGCCTCAAGTACCATCCACTCCTCATGGCGGCCGCGGGAGAAATGGGCGTAGACCTACTGGAAGAGGTAGCGCGCAAAGAGCGGGGCAACTTCGTGCTGGTGGTGGAGGGAGGTATTCCCACCGCCGAGCGGGGCCGGTATTGCCTCATCGGCGAGCAGCACGGCCAGGCGGTTACCATGCTGGACGCGGTGCGTATCCTGGGTAACGCCGCCCTGGTCACCGTCGCCGCAGGGCAGTGCGCCTCCTTCGGCGGCATACCCGGCGCCGCCCCCAACCCCACGGGAGTGGTGGGGGTGGACCGCGTGCTCGCGGATAGGCCGGTCATCAACCTGGGCCTTTGCCCCATGCATCCGGACCACTTCCTGGGCACGGTGGTCCACCTGTTGAACTACGGGCTACCCGAGCTCGACGAGCTAAAGCGGCCCAAGATGTTTTACCCCGGGCCCATACACGAAAACTGCCCCCGGCGACCCGACTTTGAGGCCGGCCGGTTCGCCTCCAGTATCGGCGAGGAGGGCTGCCTGGCCCGGCTGGGTTGCAAGGGGTTCATCGCCCGGGCCGATTGCGGCAACCAGGGCTGGAACCACGGGGTAAACTGGTGCATTAAGGCCGGTGCGCCCTGTATGGCGTGCTCCGAACCCTATTTCCCGGATCACACCGGCCCCTTCTACGGCCTGTTTACGGTAAGCAGGACACGGTCAGAAGCAAGGCCGTCTTCCTAGGGGAGGCGAGTGGCAGCCGTGGCTCAGCGCGTTGTCATTGACCCGGTTACCCGAATCGAGGGCCACCTGAAGATCGAGGTTGAAGTCGAAGCAGGGAAAGTGGTTGATGCCCGGGCCGGTGGAACCATGTTCCGGGGGCTGGAGCTCATCCTCCGGGGCCGGGACCCCCGGGACGCCGCCCAGCTGGCCCAGCGCATTTGCGGGGTCTGCTCGGTGGAGCACGGCATAACCTCGGTGCTCAGCCTGGACAGTGCCTTCGGCGTGAGGCCGCCGAGGAACGGGAGGATCCTCCGGAACCTGGTCTGCGGTCTTAACATAGTCATGTCGCACATCACCCACTTCTACCATTTGGCCGGTCTCGACTTTGCCAGGGGCCCGGACACTCCCCCCTTTGTGCCCCGCTACGAGGGTGATTACCGTCTGCCCCAGGCGGTTAACGAGCGTGTAGTGCAGCATTACGTGGAAGCCCTGGCGGTGCGCAGGAAGGCTCACGAGGCGGCGGCCGTCTTCGGCGCCAAGGTGCCCCACGTGAGCGCCCTCACCGCCGGCGGGATGACCGAAAACGTTTCGGCGGAGAACATCTCGCGGTTCAAGGGCTACCTGGGCGAGATCGTTTCTTTTGTAGACAATGTGTATTTACCCGACGTCATGGCGGTGGCCAAAGCCTACGAGGATTATTTCCAAATCGGTACCGGCTACAAGAACCTGCTCGCCTACGGCGCCTTTCCCCTGACCGACGAGGAAGACCCTCAAGGGCAGAAACAGTTCTTCCGGCGGGGCCGCTACACCGGGGGGCAGTTCGGGAGTGTTGACCCGGAAAGAATCACCGAAGACGTGCGTTTCTCGTGGTTCGAGGACGCGGGCACCGGTCGCAATCCGGTAGAGGGGGTAACCCTGCCGGCGCCCGGGAAGGGAAAGGCCTACAGCTGGATTAAGGCTCCCCGGTACGAAGGCCGGCCGCACGAGGTGGGGCCGCTGGCCCGGATGTGGGTCAACCGGGTGGGAGAGATAGCCGGACTGGGAGAAAAGGCGTTCTCGGTGATGGGAAGGCACTACGCCCGGGCGGTGGAAGCCTCTCTGCTGATCCGGGAGATCGGTAAGTGGGCCGACGAGCTGGTTCCCGGCGAGCCCACCTTCAGCCCCTATTCGGTCCCCAAGGAGGGCAAGGGTGTGGGCCTCACCGAGGCCGCCCGTGGCGCCCTGGGTCACTGGATAGAAGTGCGGGATTACCGCATCCATAACTACCAGGCGGTGGTGCCCACCACCTGGAACTTCAGTCCCCGAGACGACAAAGGCCTGCGCGGGCCGGTAGAAGAAGCCCTGGTAGGTACGCCGGTCAAGGACCCGACCCAACCCGTGGAAGTGCTGCGCGTGATCCGTTCCTTTGATCCCTGCCTGGCCTGCGCAGTCCACCTTTTAGAGACAGGATCTTCCGGCCGTCACCGGCGGGAGTTCCAGGTCTTGTAATGCGCTGAACCCGAGAAGCGGGGCGGAGGTGCGCTCGAGTGGCCAAAGGAGTGCTGGTAGACGTAAGCAAGTGCATCGGCTGCCGCAGTTGTTTTGCGGCCTGCAAGCAGTGGAACCAACTGCCGCCCGACGAGGAGAAGACCAAGCCGACGTGGGACCGTCCGCCGGACATGACCGGCAACACCTGGACGGCGGTTAAGCCCTTCATAACCGAAAGGGACGGACAGGTGCAGTGGCGCTTCGTCAAGGAGCAGTGCCGGCACTGCCTGGAGCCCGCCTGCGAATCGGTCTGCTTCGTGCACGCCTTCGTCAAGACCGAGCAGGGGCCGGTGATCTACTACGGCTACCGGTGCGTGGGCTGCCGGTACTGCATGCTGGCCTGTCCCTTCGCCGTGCCCAAGTACGAGTGGGAGCGGATCTTCCCGGAGGTGAAGAAGTGCCGGTTCTGCTTTGACCCGGACGGAAGCTTCGACCGCCTGGGTAAGGGCGAGGAGCCGGCCTGCGTGAGCGCCTGCCCCACCGGGGCGCTGAAGTTCGGCGAGCGGGAAGAGCTCCTGGCGGAGGCCAGGAACCGTATCGCCGGCTCGCCGGGCAGGTACGTGGATCGGATCTACGGCGAACGCGAGTACGGGGGCACGAGCTGGCTGTATATCTCCGACGTGCCCTTCGAGCAGATCGGATTTCGGACCGATGCCTCCGAGAAGTCCATTCCCCATTGGACGGGTAGGATAACGCGGTGGACGCTGCCCATCGGCGTGGGGTGGGCGGCGGCACTTACCGCGCTGTATCTCTACTCCCGAAGCCGGCAGACGCAGGAGTCTGAAGAGCAGGAAGAGGCCTGGGGAGGTGAGTGAGAGATGCTGGGCTTGTCAAGTCCTACCGTAAGCTGGAAGAGCCTGACGCTCGCCTGGGGCGAGGGGGTAGAGTTTGAGTTTCTGAACCAGAGGTGGCGTTTTCGGCTCACGCCGTACAGGTGGGTTATGGCCGCAGTGGTGATAGTGGCGGCCCTGGTGATGCTCTACCGCCTGTGCGTCGGTCTGGGGCCTACCACCAACCTTAACGACCAGTGGCCGTGGGGGTGGTGGATAGCCTTCGACGTGCTGAGCGGCGTGGCGCTGGCCGCGGGGGGTTACACCACCGCCCTGATCGTGTACGTCCTTAACCGGAGGCACTTTAAGCCGGTAGCCCGGGCCGCCCTCATTACGTCCATGCTGGGTTACATCATCGTAGTGGTGGGCCTGTTCATGGAGATCGGGCGCTGGTACAATTTCTGGCGGCCCTTCCTGATCTATCCCGGCGGCTGGCACTCCATCCTGTTTGAGGTATTCTGGTGCGTTTCCTGCTACACCGTGGTGCAGGTACTGGAGTTCGGCCACATATTCTTCGAGAAGGTGCGCTACCCCTGGCTGGCGCGTCTGTTCAACCGCGTGCTGCCCGCCCTGTTCATCATCGGCGTGGCCCTGCCCACCATGCACCAGTCCGGCCTGGGCGCGCTGTACATTGCCATGATCGACCGTCTGAATCCGCTCTGGTGGTCGCTCCTGCTGCCCGTATTTTTCTGGCTCTCCTCCTTCTTCGTGGGGCCTGCGATGTGCGTGGTGGAAGGGGCGCTATCGGGCAAAGCCTACGGGCGGAGCCTGGAGACTCCCGTGCTGGGCAACCTGGTGCGCGTCAGCATGGTGGCCATGATCGTATATCTGGCACTCAAGGTCGTGGACCTTTCCTACCGGGGTCACCTGGCCGACCTCTTCTCGGGAACCACGGCCAGCTACCTGTGCCTGCTGGAACTGGTGGGCGGCGTGCTGGTGCCCCTGGTGCTTTACGCTCTGCCCCGGGTGAGAACCAGCTCCCGGGGCCTGCTGACGGCCTCGGGCCTGGTGGTGGGCGGGGTGCTGCTCAACCGCTTCAACGTGGTGTTTACCGGCATGGCTCAGGCTCTCGACGGCTGGTACTTCCCCGCCTGGACAGAGCTGGTCGTAACCGCCGGCCTGGTCTGCCTGGCGGTCCTGATCTACTGCTTCATAGTGGAGAACTTCGCCATCTTCGCCGGGCACTCCCGCAGAGCGGCGGAGGCCGGACGGGCGGCCGCCACCCCGGTGTCCCGGCCGGCTTCTGCCGCCCTCATAGAGCAGCCTCGGGCCGCGAGTTAGGAGGCAAACCCCGTGGAATCCTCGTTCGAGGCCTTCGCCTCCGAGGACCTGTTGGGATTTTACCGGGAGCTTCTGGGCACGGCGTCACCTCCCACCCCGGTGGCGCTCGTGCCCCCTTCCCGGGAAGAACTCGAAGCCTGGCACGCCGGGGTGCCCCTGCTGCGGCTGCCGGTGGTGCGGGTAGACGGGCGGGCCTTCAGCGATTTGGCGTTGAAGGTGGCAGAGATCTGTGCCGCCCATTTTCCGGGCGTGGTGGCGGAGGCGGATCTCGAGAATACTCTCCGGGAACTGGTGGCCCGGCCTGATGAGGGTGAAGGCCTGCTAGCCGATTTGATATCCGGCGAGGTCCCTTCCCGCTTGGGGCCGGACCTTAATCCCGGAGCCCGCCAGGCACTGGGTCTGGTTCTGGGACATGCGTTGAAGCTGGCCGTGCGCGGGCTCTGGGAGCAGGCGTCCGGATGGCTTGACGCTACGCGCTGGCGGCGCGGCTTCTGCCCGATGTGCGGCGGCCCCCCCAGCATGGGGCTGGTGGATGCCGGGGGCGGCTATCACCTTTACTGCGGCCTCTGCGAGGCCCGGTGGCCCTTAGACGGTGGCTGCCCCTTCTGCGGGGAGGAGGCCTGGGAACCGGTGCCGGAGAGCGGCGACCGAGGATGCATCCTGTACTCTTGCCGGCGTTGCCAGGGATACCTCAAGACCGTAGACGCGCGGCAGGCCGGTGCCGACGTAGACCTCTTCTGGGAAGATCTAAAGACCCTGGATCTGGACCTCGCCGCCTGGCGCCGGGGCCTGGTCAGCGGCGCCATTTTGGCCGGGCTCAAGGCGCGCGAGGGCGGTGGCGAGAAAACAGGATCCGGGGAGCGGCCTTAGCCCGGGCCGGAAGGAAACGGCGCCCCTGAGCCTGGTGCCCTTCGCGCTTTGAGGAGTTTTGCGCGGCGCACCAGCCCATGCGTTGCGGGAGGTAAGGCAAAGCTTCTGCGTACGTAAGTCCGCCATGAGTTTTCCCAGTTCCCCAGATTAGGTACCCCTGGCTATACAAACGATAGGCGGATTACCGGTGCATCCCCCTGCCAGGGGGATTAAATATTGCCCGGGCCCGCTCGCATAAGAATCTAAGCCGACGCCGCCTGCTGGGCGGGCCAGACGGCTGCACTCACCTGGCGGATCTGGCTGTGGACGCCGCCTCCCTGGCGAGATCGGCCCTTTCGGGCTCGGGCGGGGAGCTGCTCAGGCCCGGTTCGAGCACCTTATCGATCTACCCCTCGATCTAAGACCCGAGACTTTGTGCAGGGCTACTGCGGGTTGCCCGACCCCGGCGGTAGCCACGGTACCGGCCGCTTTACCGCGGCCGACTCCGCGTGCCGGTCACGCCGCCCCGGAAACCGGCCATCACCAACCGTAAAGGAGGATAGCCATATGACGGTCCTGAGCTTTGCCGAACGTCGGCTGGAGCTTCTGCGTCGGCAGGTCGCCGGTGCCCGCGGCTTTGACCAGGTCCGGGCCCTGGTTCTCGGCGCTCCCGAAGTACTGGTTTCGGTATTGGGCCGGATGGGTCTGCCCCAGTTGCCTCCCGAAGGGTCAAGCCTGCAAGCCGAGCTGCAGTTTGGGGATGATCGCCGCGCGCTGGAATTCAGCTGGCATAAGGGCTCGCAGGGGGCCCGAAACCTGGTGTGCGTCGATTGCCACGGCGGCTACTGCCGGCCCGGGCGGTGGTCGGTCGACGCCCTTTATGCGGCTCACATAACCGGGAGGGCGCCGGGAGAAGTTTTGCCGGGCGCCTACTGGGTGAGCCAGATGGCCTGGGCCCTGCGGCTGGTTCCGGCCTACATGCGCGGGTGGCGCCGCTGGCTGGAGGACGTGCAGTGGCTCACCTCCCGAGAGGTCTTCCGACGGGTAACCGAGGCCTACCGGCCGCAGTACGTTGAAGCCCTGCTCTCCTGCCTGCTGGGCCAGGCCATCCTTACCGCCTACACCAATCCCGGATCTCCCGCGGTGCGCTACTGCCGCCACCAACTTCTGCCCGGAAGCGTCTGGGACGGTAGCGGGGGAGTGGAGATGTGCGAGCCGCTGCGCAAGATGCTGAAGGCCCTGAATGTGGCCGGCATTGCGGCCTGCCCCGGGCACATCCCGGACGCCGGACCGGACGAGCCGGTGATCCTGCTGCGGCCGGTGCCGGTGGTAGACGTCGGCGACTGCGAGCACCGCCTGGCCGACGCCCTCTCCGCCCGCTCGCGGAGGCCGGCGGGCGGGGCCTCCTGAGCGCCCCGGCTTCGCCTGCGCAGCTCGAGCGAGCTGCCGGGTCACACCCACCGGTCGTGGGGCGCTCCCGCTTTCCCCAATTACCTAAAGCGTGCCGGGCACCGAACTAGGGCTCGGTCTTCACCCTCCGGCGGGCTTCCGACGGAGGCACCGTCCGTAGCGCCGCGCCGCTTCGGCCGCCCGTGGCCTCCGGCCCGCCTCCGCGCTTGCCCTCGCCGACTCCGGTACCCGACGAGCCGCCAATGTATTCAGGGAAGCGCCCGATACCGCCCGCCGGTTGAGCCGGGCGTACCTCGGAGTGACTTGCGGTTGACTTCTGCCCCCCGCCGGGGTACACTATTATTGGCATATGCCAATAAGGAGCAGGGGCGGTGGACGGATGCGAATAGCGGTGACGGCTACAGCGCCCGATCTAAAGGCGGCGGTAGACCCCCGCTTCGGGCGCTGTCAGTTTCTGGTGCTGGTCGACACGGAAACCGGGCAGTGGACGGCCCTGGAGAACGCGAATGTGGGAGCCATGAGCGGGGCCGGGATTGCCACGGCCGAGGCCCTGGCCCGAGAAGGGGTGAGGGCCGTGCTCACGGGCAACTGCGGCCCCAAGGCCTACCAGACGCTGGAGGCAGCGGGAGTACAGGTCATTACGGGAGTTGCGGGCACCGTGGAGGAGGCGGTAGAAGCCTACCGCTCGGGTAAGCTGCGGCCCGGTTCCGCGCCTACGGTTCCGCCGCACTTCGGTGGCGGCGGCGGCTTTGGCGGTAGGGGTGGCGGAGGATTTGGTCGCGGTGGTGGTTTCGGTGGTGGTGGTGGTGGCTTCGGCCGTGGTGGCGGTGGCTTTGGCCGCGGCGGAGGCGGCGGCCGGGGTCGCGGCGGCTTTATGGGATCATAGGAGAATAGGAGGATCGGTATGGAAGAGCTGGTCAGGGAGTTCCTCAGCCAGAAGCGGTTCGCGATAGTGGGGGCCAGCGACCGGCCGGAGAAGTACGGCAATCAGATCGTGCGTAATCTCAAGGAGCGGGGCTACGAGGTGTACCCGGTGAACCCGCGGCTGCCGGAAGTGGAAGGGCTGACCTGCTACCCCGATCTGCCGTCCATCCCGGTGAAGGTGGACGTGGTGGACGTGGTGGTGCCGCCGGAGGTGACCGAGCAGGTGGTCCGCCAGGCGGCGGAGCTGGGTATCGAACGGATCTGGCTTCAGCCCGGGGCGGAGAGCGAGGCCGCCATCAGATTCTGCGAAGAGCAGGGGCTTAAAGTGGTGCACAGCCTGTGCGTGATGCGGGTATGAATCGGGCACGTAATTGACATATGCCCATAACAGGGTATAATATTAGGCGAGGGCGGCATCTGACAGCCGTCCGGCAATGAAGGACACAGCCTCACACAAGGAGGTGAACACGGATGCCGCGTGGAGATCGTACCGGTCCCTGGGGGCTGGGCCCTCGTACGGGAAGGGGCATGGGCTTCTGCGCCGGGTTCCCGGTGCCCGGCTTTATGAACCCCGGCTGGTTCGGATGGGGCGGCAGGCCGGGAGGCTGGTGGGGAGGCGGACGCGGCTGGCGTCACCGCTTCTGGGCCACCGGGGTGCCGGGCTGGGCCTGGTGGGGCGCGTTGCCGCTGGCAGCCTACGGCCTCTGGCGGGCCTGGCCCTCTTTTTTCGGTCCCGGCGCCCCTGAGGGCTCGGAGAAGCAGGCCGAAAGGGAGTTCCTCAAGGAGCAGGCTGCCTTCCTGGAGAAGCAGCTCGAGGAAATGAAGAAGCGGCTGGCCGAGCTCGAGGGGGAAGACTGACCGGTGGGACGCTCTGACCGCCGGCGGCCACGGTGGGCGCCGGCACTTCTGAGGGCCCCGGGGCCCGCGTGTACCGCCGGAGGGCGTCCGGCGGGAGGAGCGGCGTGGGCCCCGGGACTATTATGTCTTGCGAGAACTCGACCCGACCGGCTCCGGGAGACGGTTGAATGAGGCAATGGGGGGGAGGGATTGCAGTTGGCCGTAGAGTTCGATTCCTCGGATCAGGCTGTCGCCGAAGCCGCCGGGCAGCCCTACAGCCCGACGGTCATCGATCACGCCACCCGTCCCCGCAACCTGGGGAGCCTGGCCAACGCCGACGGCATGGGCTGCATCACCGGCCCCTGCGGCGACACCATGAAGATCTGGCTGCGGGTGGAAGGTGAGCGCATCGTGCAGGCCACCTTCTGGACCGACGGCTGCGGTACCACCCTTGCCGCCGGAAGCATGGTCACGGAACTGGCCAGGGGGAAGAGCATCAGGGCGGCACTGGAAATCGGGCAGCAGGAAGTGCTGCAGGCGCTGGGAGGACTTCCGGAAGAAAGCCGCCACTGCGCGCTCCTGGCCGCCAATACCCTCAAAGAGGCCGTCCGGGACTACCTGGCCCTGAAGGCCGAGCCGTGGAAGAAAGCCTACCGCCGCTGATCTGCAGGGGAGGGGCCCTTGAAGGACCGGTTTCAGGCCGGTCCGTTTGCCAGGGAGGGTATGCGGGCATGCCTACGTATGACTATCGCTGCCGCTCCTGTGGGGCAAGATGGGAGGTATCGCTCCGGCACGCGAGCGATAGGCCCTCGGCCTGCCCCACCTGCGGCGGAGAGGACGTGGAAAGGCTGTTTTCCGCCCCGTACGTGCTGAGAAGTGGCAGCCGGCCTTCCGGCCGGACCTGCTGCGGCCGAGAGGAGCGGTGCGCCGAACCGCCCTGCGGCGCCGCAGGCACCTGCCGCCGGGGCTAACGAAGGTGCCGCTCAACCGGCCGTGAAGCCGGAGCCGGCGTTTAGAGTGAAGAACTCTATCCGGCGCGGGCTCGACGCCCCTCCGTGAGGCAAGCCGTCCCGAGCAGGTTTGTAGAAACAGATGGCGTAAACAAGGCAAGGAATGGGCGGCCAAATCAGCAACTTCATAAGGGGAGGAATAGGCCATTCTGTACCGGTTTGACGGACGGCAGCCCCGGGTGGGCGCCGGCACTTATGTGAGCCCCCTGGCCCAGGTGATCGGCGACGTGCGCTTCGGCGAGCGCTGCTACGTGGGCCACGGGGCCATTCTGCGCGGCGACTACGGCACCATAATCATCGGTTCGGGCACGGCGGTAGAAGAGGGAGTGGTCATTCACGCCCCGCCGCAGGGCACCTGCCTGATCGGGGAGAAGGTCACCCTGGGGCACGCGGCGGTGCTCCACGGGGAGTTTGTCGGCGACCTGGCGGTGGTGGGCATCGGCGCGGTGCTGGGCCTGCGCTGCCGGGTGGGGAAGAGGGCCATATTGGCCGAGGGTACGGTGGTGAAGAGCCGCCAGGAAATACCGCCCGGCGTGGTGGCGGCAGGCAACCCGGCTCGGGTGGTGCGCCCGGTCAAGCCGGAAGACGAGGAGTTCTGGGCCTGGGCCAAGCAATTGTACATCGATCTGGCCGCCAAGTACCTGGCCCTGGGAATGGAGCCCGTAACCCTCGAGGAGGCCATGGAGCCGGGCCGCGGCAGCGCGCCGTAGGTACGGTTCTATGGCCCCCGGCATTAGGTCTCACCCTCGATTTGGGGAACAAGTGGACTGATCGTGGGAAGCGGCTTCCGAACTCGAGAACCGTAGCCGCGTCCACCAGTGGCAGTTGGAAACGGAGCAAAGGAGGGCGTTGCCTAGCTAAGCTAGGAGGCATGAGAACCGGTAAACTGGTCAGGAAAAGCCCCATAACGACCGAAAAGGGGCAAGGTGGGGCTTGACCGGCACCCGAGTGGGGCTTCATACTTGACCCAAGTAAGATTGGTTGATTGGTTCGTCGCATCCCTGGCCCAGAACGGCGGACAGGGGGCAAGGAATTGGCCGGTCAGAAGGCCGGCGGACCCGGTATATCCTAGATTGGATTCCGGGCCATGGAGGCCCTAGCTCGGCGCAGCCGGCGGTGGTTTCCATGGTCTTTTGTTTTCTACACCGGGAGGGCGGGACCAGGCATCGCCTATTAGCGGCCCGTAGCTTCTCGGAGCGATCGCGGCAGGCATAACCTCAAGACTGGAAGCCGAGAAGGTGAAGGAAATGCAGCAACAGTTTGCGGCGGTAGGCATCTTTTTCCTGGCCGGGTTATTTGTAAGTGCGTTGGCCCTGGCAGTGGCCAGGGCGGTGCGGCCCAAGCGGCCAACCCCCGTAAAGCTTTCCACCTACGAATGCGGCCTGCCTACTCAGGGACCCACCTGGGTTCAGTTTAAAGTGGGCTACTTCCTCTACGCTTTATTATTCCTCATTTTTGACGTAGAAACCGTCTTTTTATATCCCTGGGCAGTTAAGTTCAGGGCGCTGGGACTTTTTGCCTTTGTGGAGATGCTGGTGTTTGTTGGCATCCTTCTCTTGGGCTGGTGGTACGCCTGGAAGGAGGGAGCCCTGAAATGGGAGTAGAGAAAGGCAAGGGCGGCTTCCTGCTGACCACAGTCAATGCTATTCTTAACCACGCCCGGGCCCGTTCCTTCTGGCCCCTCACCTACGGCCTAGCCTGCTGCGCCATCGAGATGATGGCGGCCGGCGGAGCCCGTTTCGACATCGCCCGGTTCGGCTACGAGGTTTTCCGCGCCTCTCCCCGCCAGGCCGATTTAATGATTGTGGCCGGCACGGTAACCAACAAAATGGCGCCGCTTCTGGTAAGACTTTATGAACAGATGCCCGAGCCCAAGTACGTGGTAGCCATGGGCAGTTGTGCCTGTAGCGGCGGACCCTTTGTGGATTCCTACAATGTGGTCAGGGGGGTAGATACCCTGATTCCCGTGGATGTATACGTGCCCGGCTGCCCGCCGCGACCGGAGGCTCTGTTCTACGGACTCCTACAGCTTAAGGCCAAAGTGCTAGACCCCCGGAGGGAGGAGGCGGTTGCCGGTGGGCGTTGAGCCTCCAAGCTTGGCGGCAATACTGAGGGAGAAATACGGCCCAAGGGTGGAGTTGGTCCCGGACGCTACGGTCACTAGCCTTCTCGTTCCGCCCGACCTGCTTCTTTCTGTGGCCACGGAGCTGGCGGGAAGCTTCAACTTGCTGCTGGATCTGACCCCGGTGGACTGGCCCGAATACTTCGAGGTGGTCTACTTCCTCTGGGTGGTGCCGGAAGGGGAAGAGTTAAGGCTGAAAGTGCGCTTACCGAAGGCCCACCCAACGATTGCCTCGGTCAGCAGTTTGTGGCCGGCGGCCCTTTGCCTGGAAAGGGAAGCGTACGACCTGTTCGGCATCGTCTTCGAGGGCCACCCCGACCTGCGCCGGATCCTCTGCCCGGACGATTTCGTGGGGCACCCGTTACGCAAGGACTTCGTCTTGCCGGAGCAGGACCGGTGGGCCGAAGAGGCGTCCGGGCGGTAAGCCTTGACCAGCAGAAGGGGAGGGGAAGCCGGTGCCCCAGGCCGACCAAAGGCTTCACACCGAAGAAATAACGCTGAATATGGGGCCGCAGCACCCCAGCACCCACGGGGTCTACCGCGGTATTTTGACCCTCGACGGCGAACGCGTGGTAAAGCTGGAAAATGTGGTCGGCTATCTTCACCGGGGGCTGGAGAAGATTGCCGAGAGCCGTACCTACCCTCAATTCATTCCTTATACCGACCGACTGGACTACCTATCGGCCATGCTCAACAACCTGGGCTACGTGCAAACGGTAGAGAAGCTGATGGGGATAGAGGTGCCGGAAAGGGCGGAGTACCTGCGAGTTATCATGGCCGAGTTGCAGCGGATAGCCAGCCATTTGGTTTTCGTGGCCAGCTTCGCCCTGGACCTTTCCGCCTGGACGGGCTGGATGTACGCCTTCCGCGACCGAGAGCGCATTGTCGACCTGTTCGAAATGGCCTCGGGTTCCCGGCTGACCACAAGCTACCTGCGAATCGGCGGTATAGCCGAAGACGTGCCGGAAGAATTCTGGCCGGCCCTAAAGGCCTTGCTGGGCGATTTGCCCCGCTGCTTTGAGGAGTACGACGGGCTGATAACCGGAAACGAGATTTTCCAGGCCCGCACCAAGGGGGTAGGCGTTCTTGACCTACCCACGGCCTTGACTTATGGCGTTACCGGGCCGAACCTGCGGGCTTCCGGACTGGCTTTTGATCTGAGAAAGGCCCGTCCCTACGGGATCTATTCCCGTTTTGACTTCGAGATCCCCACGGGTAAAAACGGTGACTGTTTTGATCGCTTCGTAGTGCGCCTGGAGGAGATGCGCCAAAGCTTGCGCATCGTTGAGCAGGCGGCCCGAGACATTCCCCCCGGCCCCGTGCGGGCCAAGTTGCCCAAGGTGCTTCGGCCTCCCAAGGGCGAGGTTTATCACCAGATTGAAGGCAGCAAGGGTATCCTGGGATACTACCTGGTGAGCGACGGATCCGCCCGCCCCTACCGGTTGCACATCCGCGGGCCCTCCTTCGTCAACCTGGGTGCCCTTCCGATTATGGCTGCCGGCGGCACCATTCAGGATTTGGTGGCCACCTTAGCCTCAATCGACATCGTTCTGGGCGAGGTTGACCGTTAGGAGGGGGAGAGATGGCGGGAGCGGAAACCGTGTTTCTCAGCCTGGATCGAGGGCTAAAGAACCTGATTTTTTCCTGGGGCATACCTGAGCCGTGGGCCTTTCTCTGCGCCGTGGCGGTTTACGCCGTAGCCGTTCTAGGGTTTGTACTGGTCAACGTTATTTTTCTGGTTTATTTGGAGCGCAAAGTAGCAGGGTACATGCAGCAGCGGCTCGGGCCTAATCGCGTAGGTCCGGGAGGCATTTTCCAGTGTGTGGCTGATGCTCTCAAACTCCTGGGCAAGGAGGACATAATCCCGGCCGGCGCCGACCGGATGTGTTTTCGTTTGGCTTCCTGGCTCATCTTTGTGCCGGCCACCATGCTTTTCGCGGTTATCCCCTTCGGCCGAGAAATGATCGTCGCCGACCTAAACGTGGGCGTACTGTATTTCCTTGCCGTGGGCTCCACCGCCACCTTGGTTTTGTTTATGGCCGGGTGGAGCTCCAATAACAAGTATGCGCTTCTCGGGAGCATGCGCGTAGTGGCCCAGGTGATCAGCTACGAGATCCCCCTGGCCTTTTCTCTCCTGGGAGTAATCATGCTCGCCGGGTCCCTGCGGATGGGCGATATCGTTGCCGCCCAGAAGCCGCTTTGGTTCGTGGTGCTGCAGCCCGCGGCCTTCGTCCTGTACTTCGTGGCCGCCATCGCCGAGTTGAACCGTGGCCCTTTTGACCTCCCGGAGGGGGAGCAGGAGATCGTTGCCGGTCCCTTCGTCGAATACTCGGGGATGCGCTACGCCCTCTTTTTCCTGTCCGAGTACGCTAACCTTCTGAGCGTCTCGGCCCTGGCGGTTACCCTTTTTCTGGGCGGATGGCAGGGCCCCTGGCTGCCTTCCTGGCTATGGTTCGTGATCAAAGTGTACGTTATGGTTTTTCTCTTCATGTGGGTGAAGTGGACCTTTCCTCGGGTTCGCGCCGACCATTTGCTGGGTCTGGCCTGGAAGTTTCTCTTGCCGGCGTCCTTAGCTAACGTGCTGGTTACGGGCGTGGTTATCAAGCTCTTCTCGGGGATCGGGGGGTGAAACCGCATGTACGGCCGAGGTTTGCTAAAGGGCCTGGCCATAACCATCCGGCACTTTTTCGGCCGGGCGATTACCGAGCAGTATCCGGAGCAGCGGCCGGTACTGGCCCCGCGTTTTCGCGGCCTTCTTTCGCTGGCGGCGGATAAATGCACCGCCTGCGGGACCTGCGCCAGTTCTTGCCCCAACCGGGCAATCCGTATTCACACTCGCCGGGACGAGAAAAAACGCCGCCTCACCGGCTACGAGGTTAACCTTCTTTACTGTTTGTTTTGCGGGCTTTGCGTTGAGGCCTGCCCGGAAGGGGCTTTAAGCTTTAGTCCGGATTTCGAGCTGGCAACCTATCACCGCGGCGGCGCAATCTACGCTCTTTATGCTCTTAGCGGGGAGGCGGCCAATGACTTTGATCTGGCCGGCCGGGAAAAGTTCGAAGGCCGGCGGGCCGCAGGGGGTGAGGAATAGCATGGAAGGCCTCTCGCTGCCGGGATTTTGGGCCAGCCTAAGGCAGGTAGGCGCCTTTTGGCTGTTGGCCGGAGCGGCGCTGGGTGCGGCGCTGGCGGCAGTTAGCGGAAAGAACATTGTGCGCGCGGCCTTCAGTTTGGTCCTGAGCTTGGTGGCTACGGCCGGTCTTTTCCTGCTCTTGGAGGCGGATTTCTTGGCCATGGTGCAGTTGCTGGTCTACGCCGGCGCCATCTCCGTCCTGCTGGTCTTTGCTATCATGCTTACCCGGCGGCCGGGGGGCAGGATGCAGGAAAGCAATCCCTTCGGTCGCTTCGTTTTGCCCGCCGGTGCGCTAGCCCTTTTCTTCCTTGGGGCCGTGGTGATGCTGCTCAGGCGCACCTCGTGGGGAGGAGGGGAGGGAGCTTCCGGGATCAGCACCGCAGGGCCGATAGGGGAGGCCTTCCTCACCACCTACGTTCTACCCCTGGAGCTGGCGGGGATCTTGCTCCTGGTGGCCCTGGTAGGGGCGATTATGGTCGCGGGAGGGGGCAGAGGTTAGGCTATGATCGGTCTCGGACATTATTTAGTCGTCGCTGCCGGACTTTTTGCCGCCGGGCTTTTCGGCGCCCTGGCCAAGAAGAATGCCGTTGCCGTCCTCATAGGTATTGAGCTGATGCTTAATGCCGTCAACCTTAACTTTGTCGCTTTCAACCGCTTCCTCGGGCCTGGTGAGACGGCCGGGTATGTGTTTGCGATTTGCGTAATCGTCGTGGCGGCCGCCGAAGTAGCGGTGGGGCTGGCAATCATCCTAGGAATCTACCGGCGCCATCTCTCCACCGACGTGGAGAACTTCAATTGGCTAAAGTGGTAGTACATAGAGGGCAGGTGAGAGGGTCCGGTGATCGAGCTGGCCTGGCTGATTCCACTGTTTCCTGCCGTTGCCTTTTTCCTGATCGTGTTTGTGGTGCGCCCACTTCGGATGGCGTCCGCCTTAACGGCGGTGGTCGCCATCGGCCTCTCCTTCCTTTTTTCGCTCGGCGTTCTAGAGGAGGGGCTACAACGGGGCATCACTATGGACAAGCCGATAGAGTTGGCCGGCCGCTGGCTTGACCTGCCCGGTCTCACCGTAGAGGCGGGCCTGCTTATCGACCCCCTTACGGTCGTGATGCTGCTGGTGGTAACCTCGGTTTCCCTCCTGGTGGCTATCTACTCTATCGGCTACCTGCGGGGGGACCCGGGTTTTTCCGTATTCTTCGCCTACGTGTCCCTGTTCGTCAGCTCCATGCTGGGCTTGGTGGTGGCGAACAACTACTTTCAGATGTTCTTTTTCTGGGAATTGGTGGGTCTGTGCTCGTACCTGCTAATCGGCTTTTACTTCCACCGGCCGAGGGCGGTAGCAGCAAACATCAAGGCCTTCGTCGTCAACCGCATCGGTGACTTCGGCTTCATGCTGGGCACCTTCATGCTTTTCCTCGGCTTCGGCACCTTCAACTTTCTAGAACTCGGACAAGCTTTCAAGGACGCTCACCCCGCCTTTCTTACCTTCACCGCCCTGCTGATCTTCTGCGGACCGGTGGCCAAGTCGGCCCAGTTTCCTCTGCACGTCTGGTTGCCGGACGCGATGGAGGGTCCTACGCCGGTAAGCGCCCTTATTCATGCCGCCACCATGGTAGCGGCCGGCGTCTATCTTCTGGCCCGGGGCTTTATACTGTTCGTTAGCGCGCCCCAGGCTCAGTTGGTGGTGGCCTATATCGGCGGGTTTACCGCCTTCCTGGCCGCCACTATGGCCCTGGCCCAGGAAGACATCAAGCGGGTTCTGGCCTACTCGACCATCAGTCAGTTGGGGTACATGGTGATGGCCATGGGTGTGGGTAGCCTGACGGCGGGCATGTTCCACCTTACCACCCATGCCTTCTTCAAGGCCTTGCTCTTCTTGGCGGCCGGCAGCATTTACCATGCCCTGGATGAACTGAACCTCTACCGTATGGGCGGCCTGGCCCGGAAAATGAAAATAACCAGCCTCGCCTTGGTTGTAGGCGCCCTGGCGCTGGCCGGCGTACCACCTTTTTCGGGCTTCTGGAGCAAGGACGAGATCCTCTCGGCCGTGTGGAGCCACGGTTACACCGGGTTGTTCGTTCTCGCTATCCTTACTGCTTTTCTTACCGCCTTCTACGTTTTCCGCCTGGTGTTTGTCGCCCTTTTCGGCCGGGCGCGGGCGGAGCTGCCGGCGCACGAGTCGCCGAAGGTAATGACCGTGCCCCTGGCGGTGCTGGCGGTTCTGGCCGCAGGAGCGGGGTTCACCGGCGCTCCCTTTGTCCCCTGCGGCTTTGGCTCTCTGGTCTACTTTGGCGAGCCGGAACCGGCGGCGGGGAACGGAACGGTGATGGCGCTCTCCACTTCGGTAGCCCTTCTGGGCATCGCCGGCGCCTGGCTGGTTTACGGACGGCGGCAGGTGGCGAACGAGCCCCTGGCCTCGGCGGTGCCGGCCCTGCACCGCTTGCTTTACCACGGCTATTACCTGGACGAGCTCTATTTGTGGCTGTTCCGGACGGTGGTCCTGGGCCTGGGGGCGGCGTTCAACTGGTGCGAGAGACGGGTGATCGACCGCTTTTTCGACGGGCTGGCCAATTGCGTCCGGGCCGGCGGCCGAGGATTGCGTCAAACCCAGACCGGCCTGCTTCAGAGCTACGCTCTGGTAATCTTTGCGGCAGTGGTGGTCCTGATTTTTTGGATGGCACTGCCGGCATCGGGAGGGAGGATACCATGAGCTTCCCCATACTCTCCACCATTCTGCTGGCGCCGGTCGCCGGGCTTATCATTATCCTGTGTCTTCCGGAGAGAAAGGACCGGTTGATCAAGATAACCGCTGCCGTAGCCACCTCGGTTTCTCTCGGCCTGTCTCTCTACGTCTTTCTGGCCTACGATCAGGCTGGCGGAGGAATGCAGTTTCTGGAAACCGTGCCCTGGGTACCGGCCCTCGGCATCAACTACGCCTTGGGAGTAGACGGAATGAGCGCGCCTCTGGTCTTGCTTACGGCGATTGTCATATTTACCGGCGTCTTTGCCTCCTGGGACCTGGAGCAGCGGGTCAAGGAGTTTTTCATCTTCCTCCTGATGCTGGTTACGGGCGTTTTCGGGGTTTTCATGAGCCGCGACCTCTTCCTCTTCTATTTCTTCTTTGAAGTCGCCGTCATCCCCATGTACCTTCTCATCGGGGTCTGGGGCAGTACGCGCAAAGAGTATGCGGCCATGAAGTTGACGCTCTACCTGCTGGTGGGAAGCGCTTTCGCCCTCATCGGGCTGATTTCTCTCTATCTCGCGGCCGGCGTTGCCCTTGGTTTCCGAACCGCCGATATCGCCACTCTGGGGAGCTTGACCTACGGCTTATCTTTTCAACGCTGGGTATCGTTTCTTATCCTGTTCGGTTTCGGTGTCCTGGTGCCGATTTGGCCCTTTCACCTTTGGTCGCCTGACGGTCACGTGGCCGCCCCTACCGCCGTGAGCATGCTCCATGCCGGCGTCCTAATGAAATTGGGAGCCTATGCCTTGCTGCGGATTGGCGCCTTTTCCCTACCGGAAGGGCTCAAGTACTGGGCGCCGTTAATCGCCCTCCTTTGCCTGGTCAACGTGGTCTACGGGGCCCTGGTGGCCATGCAGCAGCGGGATCTCAAGTTCGTCATCGGCTATTCCAGCGTAAGCCATATGGGATATGTGCTACTGGGCGTGGCGGCCCTTAACCTGTTTAGCCTTACCGGCGCAGTCATGCAGATGTTCGCCCACGGGATCATGACCGCCCTTTTCTTCGCCCTGGTGGGTCAGGTGTACCACAAGGCGCATACCCGGGAAATCGCCCTTTTCGGCGGTTTGGCCCACCAGATGCCTCGGGTGGCGGCTGCCTGGCTGATTGGCGGTCTGGCCTCGCTGGGTTTGCCCGGGCTTAACAACTTCGTCGCCGAGTTTCTCATCTTCATAGGGGCCTTTACCCGGGAGCAGGCGCTGTTGGGCGGATGGTTCACCTTTAGGACCGTAGCCGTGGTAGCCATCCTCGGGGTAGTGGTTACGGCCATGTACGTTCTGCGCGTCTTCAAACACGTGTTTCTGGGTCCGCGCCAGCCGCAGTGGGATCACCTGACCGATGCCCGGGGGGTAGAAATGGTGCCCATAGCCGTGCTCTGCGGCGTGCTTATCCTCTTTGGCGTTCTTCCTTCTCCGCTGGTGGAGGTCATAAAGGTAAGCATAGGACCGCTGGTGGCCAAGCTGGAAAGCGCAGCTCAGATCGGGGGGATCTTCTGATGGCCGCGGACTGGGCGCTTCTCAGCACGGAAATTCTCCTGGCCGCCCTGGGGCTCGGCCTCTTGGCCCTGGGCCTGGTTGTCCCCCGCGACCGGCAGCGAAGCCTTGGCTATCTGGCCTCGGTAGGCCTGGCTTTGGTGCTGTTGGTTACCCTGGCCCGGCACGGCCGGCAAGGGGTGTTCCTGGGCGGGTCTTACCTACAAGACGCCTATGCCGCTTTCTTCAAGGAGTTGCTTCTGTCGGCGGCCATACTGGCCACCATCGCCTCGCACGACTTCGTCCCTCGCCTGGGGCGTTGCCAGGCGGAGTTCTACGCGCTGGTGGTATTTGCTACCCTGGGAATGGTGCTGGTGGCCGGAGCCGGCGATCTGGTCACGCTTTACCTGGGCCTAGAACTCATGACCATTAGCTTCTGTCTGCTTGCCGCGTTTAACCAGGGCGACCCCAAGTCCCAGGAGGCCGGGCTCAAGTATATTCTTCTCGGCGCTATGTCCTCTGCGGTTCTTCTTTACGGTCTTAGCCTGGTATACGGGCTGACGGGAACCACCCGGCTGGGAGAACTGGGACCCGCCCTGGCCGGCCGGACCCAGGTGCCGCTACTGATCCCAGCGGTGGTGTTCCTGATAGCCGGCTTTGCCTTCAAGATCGCCGCCGTACCCTTCCACTTTTGGTCGCCGGACGTCTACGAGGGTGCGCCTACACCGGTCACGGCCCTGCTGGCGGTGGGTTCTAAGGCGGCGGCCCTTGCCGCCCTAATACGGCTTCTGGTGATGGCACTGCCGGAGGTGCGGGCGTATTGGGGAGCACCCTTGGTCCTCCTCTGCCTCCTCACGGTACTGTTTGCCAACCTGGTGGCCATTCCTCAGACCAACATTAAGCGCCTGTTGGCCTATTCTAGCATCTCCCAGGCGGGCTACCTGCTTCTCGGAGTGGTAGCTCTTTCTCCCCTGGGCCTTACCGGGGTGCTGTTCCATTCCCTCCTTTACGTCTTTGCCAACATGGCGGCCTTTATGGTGGTTACGGCCTTCTGGCAGGCAACGGGTAGCGACGAAATCCCGGACTACGCCGGACTGGCCCGGAGGGCCCCGCTCCTGGCAGCGGTGATGCTTTTCTCCCTGCTGTCCCTGGCAGGAATTCCGCCTTTGGCCGGCTTTTGGGGCAAGTTCTACCTGTTCACCGCGGCCATCGAGCGAGGGTACGTCTGGCTGGCCTTGGTGGCGGTAATAATGACCATGGTTTCGGTTTATTACTACCTGCTGGTGGCCAAGGCCATGTTCATAAAGGAGCCCCCGGCAGGTAGCCCCTCCTTAAGGGTGCCCACCGGTCTCCAGGTGGCGATGGTGGCCTGTCTGGTGGTTATCCTGCTGGTGGGCACCTACCCGGGGCCGCTTACCAGAATAGCCGCGGACGTAGCCCAGACTTTCCTTCGTTAACCCGGGTGGCGTTCCGGACCCGGTCAAGTACCTGAAGCCTCGCCGGGCACCGAGCTGGGCGCAAGCGACTGTGAAGGCGGGCCGATGGCCACGGCTGGCCGAGGCCGCGCCGGGGCCAAGGACGAGGTCCTGCGCGGGCAGCCCGGCGGAGCCCGAAGCGCAAGGTGGTTCGGTCGGTGAAGCGACCGGTACCAGGGGAAACCAGGACTGCCGGCAGGGCGAACTGGGGATCCGCTAGGAGCGGGCCGCGTAGCTCAGCTTCAGGCTGGGGCAGCAAGGCGTGCGCGTACCTGATCCCAGACGTGCTGGATCGACGCCGCCGTGGTCCCGGACACCGCCTCTACCGGGGGTTGACCTTGGGCCAGGGCCCGGGGCACGGCGGGGTCGAAGGGCACTCGGCCGACTACCTCCAACCCTTCGGCCCGGCAAAAATCCTCCACTTGCCGGGCGGCCTCGGGGCTGAGGTCGAACTTGTTCAGGCAGACCACCGCGGGCACCTCGAAGTGGCGGCAAAGTCCTGCCGCTCGGGCCAGGTCGTGCCGGCCGGAAACCGTGGGTTCGGTCACCAGGAGGACCAGGCCGGCACCGGCCAGGGCGGAGATGGCCGGGCAGGCGGTACCGGGCGGCCCGTCGGTCAGAAGGCAGGAACAGCCCTGGCCCTCGGCCAGCTCGCGGGCGGCCTTGCGCACCTCGGCCACCAGCTTGCCGGAGTTTTCCCGGCCTGTGCCCAGTCGGGCGTGCACCAGGGGGCCGTAGGGTGTCTCCGAGAGGTAACGGTAGCCGGCCAGCACCGGTTGCAGGCTTATAGCCTCAACGGGGCAGATGCGGGCGCAGAAACCGCAGCCCTCGCAGGAATATTCCTCTATCGCCGGCGGGTTGCCCCCGGTAACGGCGCCGAAGCGGCAGACCTGGCGGCACAGGCCGCACCCTTCGCACCGGTCGGCGTCGATAACCGCCGTTACGCCGCTCCAGAATTCCTCGGTTTCCTTGAGGGTCGGGCGGAGGATGAGGTGCAGGTTAGAGGCGTCTACGTCGGCGTCCGCCAGCACCGCTCCTCCGGCCAGGGCGGCAAAGGAGGCCACCAGGCCGGTCTTGCCGGTCCCGCCCTTGCCGCTGAGCACCACCAGCTCCTTCATGGCCTGCACTCCTTCGTGGTCTATCGCTTGTTTTCTGAGTGTGAGTTTTATTGGGCCCCGGTCCGATCTTTTGCCGCTTCCGCCAGGCGCAGGAATTCCTCCCGCCAGCCGGGCTGGGCCTCCACCAGCGTGAGGCCCTGGGCGTAGGCCTGGGCGATGCTTCGATCAAAAGGAATCTTCAAGAGAAGCGGCAGCCCCTGTTCCCGGCAGAATTCCTCCACCGCCGCGTCCTCGCCGATACCGGCCCGGTTGAGGATCACGCCCGCCGGCACCCCCAGGGTGCGGGCCACCTCCACGGCCAGCTCCAGGTCGTGGAGGCCGAAGGGAGTGGGTTCGGTCACCAGCAGGCAAAAGTCCGAGCCTTTGACCGTTTCTACCGCCGGGCAGGCGGTGCCGGGCGGAGCGTCCAGCACGGCGGTAACTCCGGGCCGGACATGGGCCTTTACCCGCCGGATTACCGGCGGAGCCAGCGGCTCGCCCAGATTGAGCCTCCCCTGGACGAAGGCCAGCGGCCCGGCCTGTCCCTCTTCTATCACTCCGATGGCTCTCTTTTCTTCGGTTATGGCCCCCTCGGGGCAAAAGTGCGTACAGACGCCGCAGCCGTGACAAAGCTCCGGGAAGACCAGCACCGCCTGCCCCAGTACGGCTATGGCCTTGAAGGCGCATACCTCGGCACAGCGGCGGCAGAAGGTGCAGCGGTTTTCGTCTACGCGGGGTACGGCCACCGTAACCTCCTCCCGCCCGTCGAGTTTCGGGCGGAGGAAGAGGTGGGCGTTGGGCGCGTCCACGTCGCAGTCGGCAAACTGGACCGGAGTTCCGGCCGAGGCCAGGGAAAGGGCCAGGCTCGTGGCCACCAAGGTCTTGCCGGTTCCGCCTTTCCCGCTGGCTACGGCGATGCGCATAGTCATCCCGTCCTTAGGCTTTTATGGGCATACGCCCGATAACCCTATACTAACCCCGGCGGCCGGCTCTGTCAAGCCCGGGCGCAAGTATGGTCGGCGAGGTGACAGTACGAACGGGGAGCACCCGGTACCGCCCAAGGTAAAAATGAGGATCCGCTAGGGAGCTGCTAGCGGCCCTCGCTGAGCAGCTTCTTTTCTACTAACTCAACCACTGCTTTGGCCGCCTCCATGGCGGCCTTGGCTTCCTCTGGGTCATCGAAGTAGCGCGAGGGAACGCCTCCCGGAAGGCCGTTGGGGTAGCGGGTGGGGATATAGTAGCGGTCGAGCATCTTGGCCGGCAAGACGTCGAGGAAGTCGGGGTCCAGTTCGGCCGCCAACCGCGCCAATTCGTTTACCGAGTGGATACGGAAAGCCTCGGCAGACTTCAGCCTAAGATAGAGGTAGGCCTTTAAGGCTTTCTCTGCCGCCTGTTGGAAGTGGAAGAGGGCTAGGTAGAAACGGCCTCGGCGGCGGAGATCGTCTGCGTCTGCGAACTCATCCTTGGCCTGGGTAAGCCACCTTTCAGCCTCCACCAGGTAGGGTTTTCTCATTATTCTAGTGCCCTCCCGAAAGCCAGTATCTCCTGCAGAAAACTATTCACCGGTAGCTCCTCCTGGAGTTCCCGCTCGTTATAAACCAGAATGTCGCTGGCCACCGCGCACTCCACCCGCTCGTACACCATCCGCCCCCACTCTTTGCCTCTACGGGTGGCCGGCATCACCACCAGCAGGTCAAGGTCGCTGTCAACGTCGGTCTCGTTTCTGACCATCGACCCGAACAGTATGATCTTCAGCGCTCCTAGTTCGCGCAACTGTGAGCAGAGCTCGGCCAGGGCCCGATCTAACCGGGCCTTGCGCCGTTGCTTTGCCTCCAGGATCTTCCCGAGTTCAGACATGTGCGCGTTCACCCGTTCGGATTAGATCTATCGCCGGTTTGACGTCTATATAATAAGCCCGCGCAGGCCGGTCCACAAGGGGAGAAGGAGGCTGGGTCCCGAGGCGGGTTGGAACCCGCCGGGAGGATTCCTTCGGTATTTGGCGAATGTGGGAAATAGCGATATCTGGTGGAAGCGGGTGCCCGCGGCAGGCGGGTGAAAAGGGAAGCCGGTGCGAGTCCGGCGCGGTCCCGCCACTGTGAGGGGGAGGAGCCCGGCAGGTAGGCCACCGGGGTTTCCCGGGAAGGCGCCGGGCCGCCGACGAACCCGAGCCAGGAGACCTGCCCGTTTCCCGGACGAGGTCGCTTCCCGCGCGGACGGGGAGGAGGGCCGTGCCTCTACCCAGCCGCCGGGCTGGGCGTTCTTGTAAGTCGGGTACCGGCGGGAGACCGGGCGGCGCCTGGGGGTCCGGCTTCGGCCCTTCGGAGGCCAGGCGCCCGCCTTCATAGCCCACCGGCGCCAAGTTTGGTGCCCGGCAAGGCTTTTAGGTACTCGGTGGGACCGGGACTGCCGGCGGAAACCCAAGCTTACTCAGCGGGTGGGGGATGATGGAAATTGTCTAAGACCAATCTACCGCAAGGTATCGTCAAGCGCGACGGACGGGTGGAAGCCTTCGACCCCGGTCGGATCGAGGCTGCGGCCCGCAAGGCCCTGCAGGCCACCAGTGAAGCCCCGGATGCCGGGGCGGTGGCGGCGGCGGTGTCCGCCGCAGTGGTGGAGAAGCTGGCGGCTGCCGGCCGGCACCTACCCTACCTGGAAGAGGTTCAGGACCTGGTGGAGCGCACCCTGATGGAGCAGGGCCTTTTTGCCACCGCCAAGGCCTACATCCTTTACCGGGAGCAGCGGCGCCGGGTCCGGGAAATGAAGGCCCTGGTTTCGCAGGACTTGATCGACGCCTACCTGGAAGAGGCCGACTGGCGGGTGAGGGAGAACGCCAACGCGGGGTTCTCCCTGCAGGGGCTCAACAACTACCTGGTGGGGGCCCTGGCGGCGGAGTACTGGCTGGAAAGGGTATACCCGCCCGAGGTGCGGGAAGCCCACCGGAGCGGGGACCTGCACCTGCACGACCTGAACCTCATCGCCCTCTACTGCGCCGGCTGGGACCTGCAGAAGCTCCTCCGGGAAGGCTTCAACGGGGTGGCCGGCCACACCGAGGCCAGCCCGCCGAAGCACCTCCGGTCTGCGCTGGGCCAGCTCTACAACTTCATCTACACCCTCCAGGGAGAGACCGCCGGCGCCAACGCGGTATCCAACTTCGACACCTTGTTTGCCCCCTTTGTCAGAGCCGATAACCTCAACTACGACCAGGTGAAGCAGGCCCTGCAGGAGTTCGTCTTTAACCTCAACGTGCCCACCCGGGTCGGCTTTCAGACCCCGTTTTCCAACGTTTCGCTGGACGTTTCGGTTCCGGACTTCCTCTCCCGGGAGCCGGCGGTGGTGGGCGGGAAGGATATGCCCTTTTCCTACGGCGACCTCCAGGAGGAAGTCAACCTTGTCAACCGCGCTTTCTGCGAGGTCATGCTCGAAGGGGACGCCCGGGGCCGGGGCTTCACCTTCCCCATACCCACCTACGGCGTCACCCGGGAATTCTTCGCCGGTCCTTCCTCCGGTGAGGTCTTCCGCCTGGCGGCGCGCTACGGCAGCCCCTACTTCTCCAACTTCATCTCCTCGGACCAGCGCCCCGAGGACGTGCGCTCCATGTGCTGCCGGCTGAGGCTCGATACCTCGGAACTCCTGCGCCGGGGCGGCGGCCTGTTCGGCGCCAACCCCCAGACCGGGAGCATCGGTGTGGTGACCCTGAACCTGGCCCGCCTGGGCTACCTGGCGCGGGACGAGGAGGACCTCTTCGCGCGCCTGGCCCGGCTGGCCGGGATCGCCGTGACCGCCCTGGAGGTCAAGCGCAAGGCGCTGGAGCGCTTCGCCGAGGCGGGGCTGTACCCCTTTACCGCCCGGTATCTTGCCGAGGTGAAGCAGCGGTTCGGCAGGCTGTTCGCCAACCACTTCTCCACCATCGGCGTGGTCGGGGGCAACGAGATGTGCCTGAACCTGCTGGGGACAGGCATTTCCCGCCCGGAAGGGAGGCGCCTGGCGCTGAAGGTGCTGGAGTTCCTGCGCGAGTTCTGCCGCCAAGCCCAGCAGCAGACCGGGAATCTTTACAACCTGGAGGCCACGCCGGCCGAGGGGGCATCTTACCGGCTGGCCAAGATCGACAAGGAGAAGTACCCGGACCTTATCGTGGCCAACCAGGAGGCCTGGCGAAAAGGAGCGGCGCCGTACTACAGTAATTCGACAACGCTGCCGGTGGACGCCACCGACGACGTCTTCGAGCTGCTGGACCACCAGGAGGAGCTTCAGGCCATGTACACCGGCGGAACCGTCGTGCACGTCTGGATCGGCGAGGAGAACCCCGACCCGGGCGCCTGCGCCGAGTTCGTGCGCCGGGTGTTCCAAAACTACCGCCTGCCCTACCTGTCCCTGACTCCCACCTACTCGGTCTGCGCGGCCCACGGCTACCTCTCCGGGCGGCACGACACCTGCCCCAGGTGCGGGTCGGAGTGCGAGGTCTACTCCCGGGTGGTGGGTTATTACCGGCCGGTACGGCGCTGGAACGCGGGCAAGCAGGCGGAGTTCCGGGACCGCAGAACGTTCGCGGTGGGCCGATAGGATGAGAATTGGCGGCTTTCTTAAGCTATCCTTTTGCGACTGGCCGGGAAGGCCGGCGGCGGTGGTCTTTACCCAGGGCTGCAACTTCCGCTGCCCCTGGTGCCACAACCCCACGTTGATTCCGGCCGAGCCGGAGGGGGCTCTCATCCCCGAGGAAGAGGTTCTGGCCTGGCTCGCCCGGCGCCGGGGGTTGCTGGGCGGAGTGGTGATCTCGGGCGGGGAACCCACCGTCCAGCCCGACCTCCTATCCTTCCTCGGCCGGGTCAAGTCGCTGGGCCTGCCGGTGCAGCTCGACACCAACGGCTCGAACCCCGGAATCGTGGCTGCGGCCCTGCAGGCCGGGCTGGTGGACCGGGTGGCGGTAGACTACAAGCTTCCGGCCCGCATGTACGGCACGGTCTGCCCCGAGGGCGCCGAAGGCGCGTCCGCCGTAATGGAGACCGTGCGCCTGGTCCTGTCGGCGGGCAAGGGTGCGGTGCGGACCACGGCGGTGACCGGCATCCACGACCGGGAAGTTATCCGGGAGATGGAGCAGGAGGTCGGCGGGTATCTGATAGTCCAGCCCTGGCGGCCGCCCCCTTCCGTTTCGGCGAAGGCGGAGGCAGGGGAATAAAAAATATTGGCGCCCTGCGGCAACTAATGATAACATCGGAGCAATGGCCGCGAGCGCGGCCGGGCAGGGTCAGATCGGTTACCAGGGGGGAGGGAAAGCAAGGGATGCATGGGTCGGTCGAGAGATTCTCCGCAGACCGGCGAGCGTATCTTCCCTTTGATGCCTTGAACTGCCTTTCCGAGATTGGCCGGGCCCTGGTGGAAGGCGACAGCTTCGACCGGGTGATAGAACGGATACTGGAGACGGCCCGGGCGAGCGTAGGGGCAGAGAGTGCGGGCCTTCTCCTGTACGACGAGCAGGCAAAGTGCCTGGCCCTGCAAAAGCCGGCCTTTGGAAGCTGGGACGAGCGCCTGATCAGCCGTTATCGGGTGAGGAGGGAAAACGGGGGAAATGCGATCTCCGTCTTTGAGAGCCGAAAGCCCTACGTATCCAATAATCCCTTTGAGGATTCGCGGATAATCCGGGGCCTGTTGGAGCTGTTTCCGGCCAGGAACGTGGCCAGTGTCCCGCTGGCCTTTAACAACCGATGCATTGGTGTCCTGCACCTGAATAACAAGGCCGGGGGATTCACCGACGACGATCTGGCAGTCCTCGATCTGCTGGGGTCGCAGTTGGCCTCGGCTGTAGAGACCGCGCGATTGGTTCAACGCTGCAGACTTCAAGAGGCACAGGTCAGCCGCACCGTTCAGCACCTCAAACGCCTGGTAGAATTGGACGACCTGCTGCTCAGAGCCGCCCTTCGGGGCGGGATTAGGGCAATAGCGGAATGCCTGGCCCGGTATACCGGTGCGGGTCTGGCCTTCTACGACCGCCAGCTCGTGCGGCGGGCGTCGGCGGGGATTGCCGATCAGGCGCTGATCCAGCTGGATCAACATGTCTCCCGGGCGTTCGGCCGAAAGGAGCCGCTCCCGGGGAAGCCCTCGTTTTCCCTGCCGGATCGAGTATCGGTGTTTCCCCTCCATGCGGAAGGGGAGGTGCTGGGCTACCTGTGTGTACTGGCCGCCGGCGGTTCCGAACCGGTCGCTATGGTGGAACGCAGCCTTCCCGTCCTGGTGCTGCAGCTCTTGAGAGAGCGGGCCGCGGTAGCGGCGTTGCGGGATGCGGAATCCGAGCTGGTGTCAAACCTCCTGGCCGGAAGGTGGGGTCCGCAGGAAGTGGCCGAAAAGGCCCGGCAGCTGGGACTGGCCCTGCCCTTGCCGGGCACGGTGGTGGTAGCGCGCCGCGCCGGAGCCGGGCTGCGATCAACCGCAATAACCATGCTGGGTCGCAGGCGCGTGCACGAATTGAGATCCTGGCTGGAAGAGCTCGGCCTGCGTAGCCTGGTGGCGGTGGGCAGGGAAGAGGTTGTATTTCTCTTGTCCTTCGTCCAGGAGCGCTCAGGCCGAACGCTGAAGCAGGTAGTGTCCGAGCTGAGGGCCAGGCTGGCCGGCGAACGGGATCTTCCCGTCTGCCTCGGGGTAGGCGGGGTGACGGAAACCCTGGATGGGGTTCCGCGCTCCTACCGTGAGGCCCGGTTTGCCCTGGACTGCGTTACCAGAATCGGACGGCAGGAAGGGGAGGCCTTCGAGGCCTTCTTTGATGACCTCGGCGTTTACCGCCCTCTGGTTGATGCCGGGGCTGCCGCCGAACTGGAACGGCTGGTTCAGGGCACCCTTGGTCCCCTCATTGTCACCGACCGGAAGAAAGGCACCTCCTATCTCAGGACGCTTTACAGCTTCTTTGACCACGGGGGGAACCTCAGGGCAACGGCCGAGGATCTGGCCTGCCACCTCAACACCGTGCGCTACCGCCTGGAGAGGACGAAGCAGCTTCTCCGCCAAGACCTCGCTCATCCCGAATGCCGGTTCAATCTTGAGCTTGCCGTCCGTCTTGCCCGGTTCTTTTACCCGGAACTGTTCCGGTGAATTGAAGCACATTTGTCGGCCTGGTACACATCAACGAGTTGTGAACTTTGGCATTTCATGCCCTTGTCGCACCAAACCCGCCGGTATAAGCTCTTAGCTGAATAACCTCACTGGGGAGGCAAGCAAATGCCGCAGTACTGGGATGCACAGTTCGAAACCATGCCCTGGCGGGAAGTAGAGGCGTATTGGCGGCAGGAGCTTCGGCGGCAGATAGACTATGTCCGGAGCGCCAACGAGTTCTACCGGCGGCGGCTAAAGGACGGCCATCCGGAGTTATCCGATATTCCCTTTCTCACCAAGGAGGACCTGCGGAGCGCGCAGGCGGGTGCGGCCCGGGAGCATCCCCTGGGGGAGATTCAAACCGTCCCTACCGGGGAAATCGTGCAGGTGATTTCTTCGTCCGGCACCTCCGGCCGTCCGGTCTACTACGGCCTGACGCGAAATGATCTGGCGTGCTGGCGCGAGGCCCTGGCGCGCTTCTTTTTTACGGCCGGAGTAAGGCCGGAGGATATCGTGGTGCACACTACCGCCGTGCCGCTGTTTGCCGGAGGCGACCCCTACTTTGAGGGCATGCGGCACATAGGGGCGATGATGGTTTGGACCGGCGGGCTCTCCACGGCCAGAATCCTGGAAACCATGAAATACCTGCACTGCACGGTGTTACAGGGCACCGCGTCCTTCGACGTGTATCTGGCCGAGCAATGCAGCCGCGTCCTGGGTATCGAGCCCAGAGAACTGGGCATAAGCAAGGTGCTGGGAGGAGGTGAGCCCGGGCTAGGAGAACCTGCCATCCGCCAGAAGCTGAAGGACCTGTGGGGAGCGGCAACCGTCAGAGAGATCATGGGCCTTTCCGACGTGCTGCCGGGCATGTGGGCAGAATGTGAGGAAGAAACGGGAATGCATTTCTGCGCCCAGCGGGACGTGGCGGTGGAACTGGTGGACCCGGCCAGCGGGGAGGTTCTGCCCTGGGAGGCGGGAGTTACCGGGGAGCCGGTGTACACCACCCTCCGCCGGGAGGCCACGCCGGTTCTGCGCTACCGTTCCCGGGACCTGGTAAGGGTGGAAGGCGTGGGGTGCCCGTGCGGGCGGACGTCTCCGAAGATAAGGTGCATCGGTCGCGTGGACGACATGCTGATCTACAAGGCGATGAACGTCTTCCCTTCCGCCATACGAGACGTTCTGCTCACCTACTTCGGCGAGTCCCTTACCGGGTACCTGCAGATTGTGAAGGACTATCCCGAGCAGGTGCGGTTCGACACGCCGATCCCGGTGGACGTGGAGGTGAAGTCGCTGGAGCTGGATCTGGCCGGCCTGAAGCGGAACATGGAGCAGAGAGTGCGCGACAGCCTGAACGTTCGCATCGAGGTTAACCCGGTCGCACCGGGAAGCCTGGAGCGCAGCGAGTACAAGACGCGGCTGGTGCGGGTGCGGGAAGGGGCGCAGCGGAAGTAGGGCGCAATTTCCGGCAGATGCCGGGTCGCAATTGAATCTCGAGGGGGAGGTTGTGATGGGATACGGGTACCTGGGCAGGGCGCTGTGGGTGGACCTTGATCGCGGGGCGATGGAAGAGCAGGCGCTGGACGATGCGCTGATGCGCAACTTCCTGGGCGGTTACGGCCTGGGGGCGCGGCTTTTGTACAGCCGCATGAAGCCGGGAGCCGACCCGCTGGGGCCGGACAACATCCTGGGGATAGTAACCGGGGCGCTCACCGGCACCCCGGCGGTAGGGGGCTCGCGCTATATAGTGGTAGGCAAATCCCCCCTCACCGGCGGGTGGGGGGACGCCAACTCCGGCGGGCACTTTGGCCCGCGGCTCAAGTTTGCCGGCTACGACGCCGTATTCTTCACCGGCATATCGGCCAAGCCGGTCTATCTGGTCATCGACAACGGCCAAGCCCAACTGCGGGACGCCAGCCATCTTTGGGGCAAGGACACCTTTGAAACCGAGGAGCTACTAAAGCAGGAACTGGGAGAAGACGTAGAGGCAGCCTGCATCGGCCCGGCGGCGGAGAAAGGCTCCTTAATCGCCGCGGTAATGCACAACAAAGGCCGGGCGGCCGCCCGCGCGGGACTGGGGGCGGTAATGGGC